>CAZAST010000073.1:0-9782 GCA_964487805.1 uncultured Syntrophaceae bacterium | reverse complement strand
GAACCTGCTCGGCTGAAATCAGCCTGACGCGGGAGGCCCGCGTGGACATGTCCGTCGCGCAGGACGTGAGGATCAGTACGGCGGCTACACAGAAAAGCAGACCCCCTGTCGTTTTCCCTTTGTCTTTCATGAACCTTCTCCCCGCGTTAAAGGTATATGGGCACTATTGCTCTCTTACGGCACGACGATGGTATCATTCGGTGTCAGCCTGATATTGACCTCAGGCTCCCTCCCCCTCACCCCTTTGTCGTAGTTGAAGGGGATATTCTGTTGTTTCCCGTCCACCATTCGCACAATCATGATGTTATCGGAGTCGGCCCATTCGTTCAAGCCCCCGGCCCAGGCGAGGCCCTGAAGAACGGTCATGTCGTCGTACAGTTCATAAGAGCCGGGGCGCAACACCTTACCGACGACGTACACCCTGTCCTGGGCTTCCTTGTCTCTTGTTTCTATGCGGGTGACGTACACCGTGTCCCCACCCTGGATCTTGGGAAGGGGCCGTGTCCCTCCCTTCGCCTTTCCGTGCAGGAACTCCTCAAGATCGAACCGGGTGATGACCTTGCCGTCCCGGATGATCGCTATATCTGTCAGCTCCGCGTACTGATCCTCCCCGCTCGCCAGTACCAGGAGATCCACAAGGGTCATATTCTCCTCGACCTCGTAAATCCCCGGGTTATGCACGGCGCCGAATATCCGGACCTTTTCCTTCACATCCTCTTCCAGCCGTTCTGTCGGAGGCGCCCAGGCCATGAGGGTCCTCTTGACGTTTCCGAAATTCGAAGAGATGGGGACGAAAATGACATCGTCTTCATGTATCGGCGTGAGGAGTCTCCCATCGCCGGTTATGGTGAACTGGTAAAGATTGACCTTCACTTTTTTCGCGCTTCCGCTCATGTTTCTCTGGATAACCACATCGCTCAGTGTCGCGCCGTCAACGGCGCCCCCGGCGGTGCTGACGACTTCCTGGATATTTGCGGTTTCCGGGACATTGTACCAGCCCGGGTTTGCCACGTGCCCCAATACCTGGACATAGTGTTTTTTCTCGATGATGCTGACCGCGATCTTTTGAAGAACGGCAAGATACTTGGGAAGCCGTACCTCAATCTCCTTTTTGATCTCTTCCGTTGTCAGGTCATTGACAAAGATGTGGCCATAATTAGGAAGGTAGATATATCCGTTTCTGTCGATCTCGATCTTATTCTGTGCCAGAGACTGGGCCAGATCTGCGGAGTCCCAGGTATCGGGCCTCCCGCTTGGGGCCTGCCGCTCGGGGATGCTGATAAACATGAGATCCCCTTTATCCGCCTCTCTTCGATAGGTCTTGGGCATGGGAACGGTGATAATGTCATTTGGCCGGAGAGTGATGGTGCCTTGTACGCTGAACTTTTTGTCCTCCCCCCCAACTTTCCGATGGAGGGTAACGCCGTCATACGTCTCTTTTGATAGAGCGCCGCCGCTGATGGGAAGCAGCTCATCCACGGTTGTCCGCGACGGGACACGATACCAGCCGGGATAGCGAACACCTCCCCGGATATATATGTACCGTCTGCGGTCCAGAATCTTGGCTGATACCATGTCTCCCTTGGCGATGAACTGCCTGGCCTCTTTGGTTAATGTATCGCTGAGAGCCGTCTCGCTGAGGCCCCGGACCGGGACCTTGCCGATCATCAGCATGTAGATGTTTCCATCGGGATCGACATCATAGTCGAAGCTCATCTCTTTCTGGCCCGGGACCTCTATCCGGAGGATATCTCCCGGTGCTACAAGTGATTCCTCGCCTCCCGCCTTCGAAGGGAGGGAGGGAGCCGTTGCGGGAGGAGGAGACTCCAGCGGTTTTCTGTACGATCGTTTGTAGGTAGTCGGCCGGTTCTCTAGGGAGGGCGATTGCCTTAACCCCGCCGTCTCCTTCATTGAAGCGAGTGCGGTCCTTCCGTCATCAGCGGATTTTGCCGGAGCGGCAGGGGCTCTGGACGTGGTCTCGGACCGGACCGGAACAGGCTGCGGTTGTGGATCGACAATATCGTGAACCTTCCCCTCTCCATATTCAGGAATTGTGGCGATCTCTTGTGAGTACGTGCTTTCAATATTATTCTTACTAAGCGATGTTATGGCGAAGAAATACTTCTTGGAGCCGTTGAGACCGTGAAACGTTATTTTTGTCACGTCACGACCAACCCGGACGGGTGAGGGGCCTTCTTCCGCGGAGTCAGCTGGTTCCGCGGCGTAGGGAGGGCCGGGGTTTGTCCCGTAGTAGATCTTGTAGCCGGCCAGCGCCGGGTCTTTACTGCCGCTCCACTCGATTGTGACGGTTCCCTTGGCGGGTGACGGGGGAGGCGTGGATTTTGCGGGGGATATTTTTTTAGGGGCGGATATCTTCGAAGCGATAATGTTGGCAGGGTTAATCTGTACAACGATGATGTCGCCTTTGTACCCATCGAGTCGCATGGTACTTCTTTGCTTCAGAGCCTCGACTTTCGTGGCAAAAGGGCCGATACACGTCCTGTACCAGATTCCGCTTCCGGGCATCTCGATCTTTTCGACGATCACCTGTTGATTCTGGCGTGTCATGCTGTTCGCGTAGGTGAGAGCCGCTTCTTCACCCCTGAATGAATTGAGGAGAAGACCGTAATCGGCGAAGGCAAGGGGGGCAAAGAGGAATATAAGCACCAATTGCTGTGCGACATGGATGGATATTTTCTTCATCACTGCCTGAAAGTGCACAAGCGCCCCTTTTTGAAGGTAAATCTTCTCAATATGTGGTGGTTTTGTTGCATACTAATACCACATGTTGTATATTGCAAGAAAAAAGTTATTTTTTTTACAAAAACAAGAAATTCCTCTTCACAAAAATATATAGAGAATTTAATTGGTTGTCGATTTCTTCCCCGGAAAGGTGCTGTTTGAAGAAGGAATATGTTAAAAAAACTGAAAAAATTGGTAACGGGACAGTTCCAAACTGGAAGAAGGGATCTTATCCGGAAAAGGTTTTTGGTGAGAGACACCTGATGACGGCTTGGTATACGGAAGAGGACGCTCCCTTTGAAGGGGAGAGAAAATGATATTTTGCGACTTCACCATGGTAGAACCGAAAAGAAATGCTACCCGTTCAGGGTGAATATATAGTAAATAGACTGGCATTTCAGAAAGTAGATTTGTGAGCTACCTGTTGCCTCATTGAGTTACCTCTTTCGCGCCCTGTAACTCAAGAGGCGGAGCAGTGTTCAGTTTCGTTTCCTCAAACACGTTGCTTTCCCCGTGCGCTCCGCTGCGCATCCCATGAAATTATCCGGTTCCTACATACTTTTTACCGTTGATCTTGAGGACTGGTTCCAAGTTGAGAATCTCAGGCAGGCTATTCCCTTTGCCTCCTGGTCTTCACGTGAATTACGGGTTGAAAAAAATACCCATTCCATTCTCGATCTCCTTGATTCCCTGCAACAGAGTGACGAGGTCAGTCCGGCTCGCGCCACCTTTTTTGTTCTGGGATGGATCGCCGAACATCTGCCCGGTCTGGTGCGCGAGATACATTCTCGAGGGCACGAAGTGGCGTCCCACGGCTATTTTCACCGGCGCTGTTCTGATGAGGCCTCATTTGGAGCCCTGGAAAAAGACCTCGCCGACAGCAGGAATCTTCTGGAAGACATCACCGGAAATCCTGTCCATGGATACCGCGCTCCCAGCTTTTCCATCACCGATAATCTTTTGAAAGTGATAGAGGCGAGCGGGTATTCGTACGACTCGAGTTATAATTCCTTCGGCATGAACAGGCGCTATGGCAGGGTTGACCTTGGACAGTACGCGAACGAGGGAATTTCCATCAGGATTTCAGAGGCCTTCCACGAGATCCCTGTCAGCAATCTGAATGTGGGCGGGAGGGTTTTGCCGTGGGGAGGGGGGGGATATTTCCGTCTCATTCCTCTCTCTCTATTTCGCCGAGGCGTTCAGTTTATCCTGGAACGGGAAGGGGCGTATCTATTCTACATCCACCCATGGGAGCTGGATCCGGGCCAGCCCAGAATCAATACGATTCCCGCTTTTTACCGGTTCAGGCATTACGTAAATCTCGGGCGGACTCAACATAAGGTATCGTCCCTGTTCAGCCGTTTGAAGGGGTGCGGCTTTATCACCTGCCGCGATTACCTCAGTCTGGTAGGGGGGAAAACGGCGTAACGCTTCCTGCAATGTTTAGAGGAGCCTGCGACACGGCAGTTCACCGACAACTCCATATCTCGCAGAAGGATCGTATCTTTCATAATGGTGAGGACTGAGTTCTTGAAAACGGGAAGCGAGGCGGCATGGGATGCCTTTGTGCTCAACCATCCCCGGGCAACTCCCTATCATCTGTCGGGATGGCGGCGGGCGATCGAGAAGGCATATGGGCATCGATCATACTGCCTGATCGCCCTGCGGGACCCGGCGGATGCCTCCGATGCCGGACCGGAAGAGATAACCGGCGTCTTTCCCCTGATCCACCTGAAACATCTTCTTTTCGGAAATTCCCTCATCTCACTGCCGTTCTGTGACATGGGGGGCGTTATCGCCGATGACGATGCGACGGAGGCTGCCCTTGTCCGCCGCGCGATCCGGCTCGCGCGCGACGTGCACAGCGGGATAGTAGAGCTGAGGCATGCCTCCCCACATGCGTGCCTCTCCGAAGGGGAAGGCATATCCGCGGATGAGCAGATCCGGATTATTACCCGGCGGCACAAGGTCCGGATGCTGCGGGAGGTCATGCCGTCATCTGAAGAAATGATGCGGTCCTTTAAGGCGAAGCTGAGGAGCCAGATCCGGCGGCCGATCAGGGACGGCCTCTATTCCGTCGTGGGGGGAGGGGAGCTCCTCGACGATTTCTACGAGGTCTTTGCCCGGAACATGAGGGACCTGGGCTCCCCCGTTCATTCGAAACGATTTATCGGAGCGGTATCCGAAGAGCTGCCGGAGCGGTCGAAACTTGTCGTTGTCTACCATGAGAAAAGGCCCCTGGCGTGCGGCATGGTTATCGGGTGCGGGGACACGCTGGAAAATCCCTGGGCTTCGGCCTTGCACGAGTACAGCAGGATGAGTCCCAACATGCTCCTGTACTGGACGATGATCGAGTACGCCTGTGACAGCGGGTATCGGTACTTTGATTTCGGAAGATCGTCGCCGGGGGAGGGGACGTACCGCTTCAAAGAGCAGTGGGGGGCGCGGCCATCTCCCCTGTGCTGGGACTATATCACCACCGGCACGGCGGTTCTCCCCGGCGAGGAGGAGGGGAGGGGCAGACGGATCGCCGCTGCATTCTGGAAGAGACTTCCCGTTCCGCTCACACGCCTCATGGGCCCTCCAATCAGGAAACATATCGGGTTGTAGCAAACAATGATGATCCGACGGATACTGCCGCCGACGGCGGCGTCGATATACTGCCGGGATATCGCTAACGGATTGATTGGTATGCTCCGGGGCGGAAGGGAGATCGACCGCTTCGAGGGGGAGATCAGGGAGCATTTCGGGGTGCGGCACTGCTTCACCCTGTCGTCGGGACGGGCCGCCCTGACCGTCATCCTCCGCGCCCTCCGTGCTCTTCGTCCGGAGCGAAACGTTGTGATCATCCCGGCATATACCTGCTATTCGGTAGCGGCAGCGGTTGTCCGCGCGGGGCTTTCAGTGCGGCTGTGTGACATCGACCCGCAGACGCTGGATTTCGATTACACGCTGCTCGAAGATGTCGCCACCCGTGATCCCCTGAAGATACTGGCGGTCATCCCGGCTCACCTCTTCGGCCTGCCCGCTGATATCGACAGGTTGAAGGGAATCACCGCGGGCCATGATATCTTCGTCGTCGAGGATGCCGCCCAGGCGCTGGGAGGAAAATACAGGGGGCAGAGACTGGGGACAGGGGGGGATGTCGGTTTTTTCAGCCTCGGCCGGGGCAAACCCCTCACGACGGTCGAAGGGGGGATCGTTATCACCGACCGGGACGATATCGCCCGGGAGATTGAAGAGCAGGTCAGGGGGATGAAACAATCTCCCATGGCACCGCTGATGGTGAAGGCGCTCCTCCTTGCCCTCTTTATCCACCCGAGATTGTACTGGTTTCCCAAGAGTCTTCCCTTCCTGAAGATTGGCGAGACGATCTACGACGAGTCGTTTGAACTGCGGCGCCTGTCTCCCTTCCAGGCGGGTCTGGTGAAGGGGTGGCAGGGCAAGATCCAATGCCTGAAACTGGCACGGAAGGAACGAGCACTGCAATTTCTGCCACTGGGTCGAAGCGGCGCTTTTCATAGTTACGTCTCCGATGAGAGCGCACTGCCCGATCTCCTCCGCTTCCCGCTCCTCTCCCTTAAGGCGGGGCTCGGAGCCAGTCGGGAAGGCCGTGATATGATGGACAGGCTGGGGATCGTGCCGTATTATCCGACTTCCATAGGAGAGATCAGAAAATTACACGGCAGATTTGCGGGGGAGCGATACTCCGGTGCAGACGAGGTGGCGGCACACCTGATAACGCTTCCCATTCACCCGCTGGTATCTGAGGCCGACGCGGAGCGGATCATCAGCTTTTTGACGGTAACGTATGATTAATAGGACCCATTTAGATAAACCTCTGTATCGGATATGCCATAATAGAATAGAATGAATAAGAAAACGGCCGCGATCTTCATCTCTATTGTTGTCGGTGCGGGGTCGATTGTCTGGAACGCCTCGACCAGGCTCTCCGACGGGTTCGCGGGGTTCTTGAAGGAGATGACCGTTGCTGAAGACATAATCCCCGAGGGGAGTTCCTTCGATGTTATTTATATCCTGGGTGGGTCTCCATCGAGTCTGAAGGAGAAACACGCAGAGGTGGGACGCCTCTCCCAAGTAGTTGAATATAAGAAAATCGCTATACTTGACAAGCCCGGGATCACCGAGTACAGCGCAAAAATGGGCCGAAACCTCACCAACAATGAGTGGTCCGTCCAACAACTGGAGAATCAGGGAATCAAAAAGCAGGATCTTGAACTGGTATCAACAGGCAAAGGGTGTTTCGGTACCCTCAACGAGGCGATGGCGGTGACAGAATTGATGAAAATGCAGGGATACCGAACGGTTCTTCTCGTTACGGCTCCGCATCACACGGCACGAGTCAAGAGGAGCTTCAGCCGGATTCTGAGAGAGATAAACGGTGAATGCTTTGTTACAAGTTCTGAAGAAAAGGCGGCGCCTGGTGAGTTGCTTATGGAGAATTTAAAACTGGTAGTCTATACTCTGATCCTGCTCCCTGCGCAGGGTTGAGGGAGAGGCGCTTTCTACAGGATCGATGTGATCAGTGCAAAACTTGCAGAATATCGATAGAATCAGTTCCCATCAAACCGTGAAGTCACGGCTGCCGCTGCTCTTTTTTATCCTTGTCGCAGCGGTTCTTTTTGTCGCCTCGTATCACGAGACACTCCTCTGGATGTACGGACGGTATATCAGCTCTGAATCGTATTACTCCCACGGATTTCTCGTTCCCTTTGTGACGGCCTATTTCATCTGGCGCAAGCGGGATCAGCTCAGGGAAAAACCCTCCGGTTTTTCATGGGCGGGGTTTGTCCTCATTGTAGTGGCGCTTTTGGCACACCTGTTGGGGACTGTTATCTATGTCTTCTCGGTATCGGGGCTCTCGATTTTTCTCCTGATTTTTGGATTATCCCTCTTTCTGGCCGGACCGTGGATTACACGAATCATCCTTTTCCCTTTGGCATTTACGATCTTCATGTTCCCTCTCCCCTCCGCCTTTATCAGCATTATCTCCTTTCCCATGAAGCTGTTCGTGGCGAAAAGCGGTGCCTGGATCGCGGGGTTGATGGGGGTCCCCGTCTATCTTGAGGGGTTTTATATATCCATTCCGGCAGGAACCCTCCTGGTTGGCAATCCCTGTAGCGGACTCAGGTCATTGATTACTTTTCTGGCTCTCGGTTCCATCCTTGCGTATATCAGCCCTCTTTCTCTGTGGAAAAGGGTATTGATTCTGCTTGTTGCCGTGCCGGTGGCGATCGTGTCTAATGTTATCAGAGTTCCTGTGCTGATTGTCATCTCTCATTACCGGGGTCTGGAGGCTGCTATGCCGGGAGGTTTCTGGCACGACGGGTCGGGGATCATGGTATTCGTTATCGGATTTGTTCTTCTTGTCTGTTTCGCGAGGATGTTGGAATGGGGAGCGACAGGAAAAAGCGCCTAATCGTCATCGTTCTGCTCGCCCTGTCGGCGCTGGTCGTTAATTATCTCAGCTATGACAACTTCGGCAGGCAAAAGGATAGCTTTGACGCAATCGGCCGGATCCCTCATATTATCGGAGAATGGCGGGGAAAAGATCTGTCCCTGGAACCGAGCGTGTACGAATTGTTGGAGACAAAGACCATTATCCACAGACAGTATACGCAGAACAGCACGACTCTCCTCCTGTCCATCGTATATTATCCCCAGACAAAGGTGGATTTTCATGCCCCGGAAAGCTGTTTGGGGGGGCAGGGGATTCAGACCAGGACGTCTTCCCGGACTATCAATCTCAGTGCTGACGGCAGACCATTATCCCTGGATATCAATGAAATTGTCTGGGGGAAGGGGAGCAATGAGAGCCTGGTCTATTATTTTTACAAGGCCGGTTCCTTCGTCGGCAACAGCTACATACGGCTGCGTCTCGCACTGGCGCTCAACAAATTCTCCTCGACGGAGAAAAGCGGGTCTCTCGTACGGGTCTCCATCCCGGTATATTTTTCTGATTACGGAAAGGCCGACTCGGCCCTGCGCGCTTTCCTGGCGGAGCTTTATCCGTATGTCATCGACGCATTGTAGATAGAGGAGCGGACAGGCAATCCATGAAACCTCTTCGGGTAATGCAGATCACACACGATCTTGCCATAGGAGGGCTTCAGCAGGTCGTTGTCAGTATCTGCCGGAACATCGATCGCGACCGCTTCTCCGTGTCCGTCCTCTGCCTGCGCGAGAAAGGTGAACTG
This sequence comes from uncultured Syntrophaceae bacterium, assembly GCA_964487805.1. Taxonomy (GTDB): domain Bacteria; phylum Desulfobacterota; class Syntrophia; order Syntrophales; family UBA2210; genus UBA6078. The sequence goes on along the minus strand of CAZAST010000073.1, from coordinate 822 downwards.
GCGTCTGAGCTGGAGGAGATGGGCATCCCCGTTTTTCTCCTTCCCCGGAAACGTTACGGTACGGATTACTTCTCCTTCCTCAAGGTTGCGGCGCTGCTCCGTCGGGAGAAGGCTGAGATTATCCATACCCACAACAAGCAGCCCTTTATAGACGGAACGCTGGGTGGGATGCTCGCCCGTTCCAAAACTATTATTCACACCGATCATGGACGGACATTCCCTGACAAACGCCGCTATCTCTTCGCGGAGTGGGTGATGTCGCATTTCGTGTATAAGATCGCGGCGGTCTCCGACAAGACAGGTGAGGATCTCATACGCTACGAGAAGATCAGGAGGAAAAAGATAATAACCGTTCCGAACGGTGTCGATCAACGGCTCTTCGAGGGACGGATCGAGCCTGAGGCAAAAAAGAGGGAAGTTGGTATTACCGGTCGGTACCCGATCCTGGGGATCGGGGCGCGTCTCGTGGAAGTAAAAGGAATCGAATACCTCTTAGGGGCTGTTTCGGAACTTCGAGAACGGTATCCCGGGATCCTCCTCGTCATCGCGGGTACCGGGCCGTGTGAAAAAGGACTGAGGGATCTGGCGGGAGAATTGGGAATCAGCGATCATGTTGCCTTTCTCGGACCACGGAGGGATATGCACGAGCTGCTCCGTGTCTTCGATCTGTACGTGCTTCCGTCTCTTTCGGAGGGGATGCCCCTGGCCCTGCTCGAAGCGATGGCAGCCGGGTGTCCCGTTGTCGCGACGAAGGTGGGAGGGGTCCCGGATATCATTGCCGATGGATACAACGGTGTGCTTGTGGCACCACGCGATAAAGCA
>CAZAST010000072.1:5790-9884 GCA_964487805.1 uncultured Syntrophaceae bacterium | reverse complement strand
GGCTCGTAGTGCTCCGGGAAGGGACCATCCGCAAGGCCGGGTCCAAAGATCGAACCGACACCATGGGGTTTCATGATGAAGGGAGGGCGCCCGGCGCCCGGCGCAGCCACGCCGTCCGGGACATCGCCGACCCACGAGGAACCGTTCCAGATAATAACCGGGTGTTCCGTATCCCATGGTCTTCCCGTTTCCGGATCGACGGAGGCCCCGTTGTAAATGATCCGCCGGTTGACCGGCCAGGACCACGCCCATTCTGGATAGAGGCCGATGCCGGATTCGTCCTTCTTTCCCCGGCGGGCCGCCATGTTCCCCTTCTCCGTATAGGAATTACAGTAGAGCCAGTTTCCGGAGGAGGTGGACCCGTCATCCTGGAGAAAAGCAAAGCTGGGAACCAGGGTGCCCTTCTTGTACATCGTCCCGTTGATCTCCCTGTCCTCGAGGAAGTAGCCGTTGATTTCCCTGGCGATATAGTGGGCGTCCAGGTGCCGGATCTTGCCGTCGACACCTTTGAGGCCGTAATCCCAGGTCATTTTGGTGATGGCCTCTTTCAACGGACCGCCTTCCTTCTCGTAGAGTTCTCTCACCTTATAGAAAAGCTCCGAGATGATCTCTCCGTCGGGCATGGCCACGCCGGGAGAATCGACGGCCTTGTAGCGCCACTGCATCCAGCGCCCGCTATTAATAATGCTGCCCTCTTTTTCAATCGATGCGGAGCAGGGAAGCATGAAGACTTCCGTTTTGATCTTCTTCGGATCCATGCCGGGGCCTTTCCAGAAGGAACCGGTTTCGTTGTCGAAAATATTGACGTTGACCATCCAGTCGAGCTTGGTCAGCGCCTGACGGGTCTTGTTGGAACTGGCCCCGCTGCATGCGGGATTCTGTCCCCACGAGAAGAAGCCGGTAAGCTTTTCCTTGTACATGGCGTCGAAGAGACTCAGCCATGAGTAATTCTGGCCGTCATCCAGTTTCGGCAGATAGCCGTATGCCTCTTCCAGTGTGGCGTTCATGCCGTAATGGGCCCGCAGAAAACTTGCCATGTATTTCGGTGTGTTCTTCCACCAGTTGAGGCTGTTCGGCTCCACCGTCGTGGGCGTGTTCTTGGTGTTGTACTCCGCCAGGGTCGGCAGTGACGCCGCCGGGGTCTTCAGATACCCGGGAAGGATGTGGAAGAGCAGTGCGTGATCCGTGGATCCCTGGACGTTGGACTCGCCCCGCAGTGCGTTGACGCCGCCTCCGGCCACGCCCATATTGCCCAGAAGGAGCTGGATGATGCTCATGGTCCTGATATTCTGGACACCGACGGTATGCTGGGTCCACCCCATGGCATACATGATCGTCCCCGCTTTGCCCACCGCTCCGGTCTTCGCGTATTCCTTGTACACCTCGAGGAGTTTGTCCTTCGGCGTCCCGGTGATCCGGGACACGATATCAGGATTGTACCGGGAATAATGCTTTTTCAGGAGCTGATAGACGCAGTTGGGGTCTGTCAGGGTCATATCTTTCTTGACAACACCTTTCAGATCCGTCTGGAATGCCCATGATGATTTGTCATACTTTGCGTCTTTGAGGCCGGAGAATACGCCCTCATTGTCTCCGGGGAGCTTGAAGCCGGGATTTACCAGGAATGAAGCGTTGGTATAGTACTTGACGTATTTTTCCTGGATCAGGTTGTTTTCCAGTATGTAATTGATCATGCCGCCCAGAAAGGCTATGTCGGTTCCCGACCGCAGGGAGGCGTAAATATCGGCCTTCGAAGAGGTCTGGGTGAACCGGGGATCCACGCTGATCAGTTTCGCGCCGTTCTCTATGGCCTTGGTGACATACTTGAAGGAGATGGGATGGTTGGAAGCCGCGTTACTTCCCATGATGAGCACGCAATCGCTGTACTGGATATCGATCCAGTGATTGGTCATCGCACCGCGTCCGAACGACTCTGCCAGAGCCGCAACAGTCGCGGAGTGTCAGATACGGGCCTGGTGTTCGATGTATACCAGACCCAACCCCCTCAGGAATTTTTGATAGATGAAGCACTCTTCATTATCCATGGCGGCACTGCCGATGGAGGCGATACCGTTGGTGCGGTTTACCACCTGACCCTTGGCGTTCGTGGCGGTAAAACTCGCATCCCGGCTCTTCTTGATATTGTGAGCGATCTTGTCGAGCATCCACTCCCAGGACTTTTCTTCCCACTTGTCGGAATAGGGAGCCCGGTAGAGCGGTTTGTCGAGACGATTCTTGTTGACGGAGAGCTGGTAGATGGATCCCCCCTTACTGCAAAGCGAGCCTCTGTTGATCGGATGATCCGGGTCCCCTTCCGTGTTAATGACCTTCCCGTCCCGGGCGGAGACGATAATCCCGCATCCGACGGCGCAGTAAGGACAGATCGTGGTGGTTTCTTTCGCGTATTTGATCTTCAGCGGTTCCGCATGAGCCGCTACCGGCTTCAGACTGATGCCGATCCCGCTCGCCATCAGCGCAGTACCGGAAATCTTCAAGAAACCTCTTCTGCTGACATCCATAGCAAGCACTCCTTTCTGCAAAGTTTCGGTACGTCAACGTTGAATTTACTCTGCTCCGCTCCACACTCGTTACCTTCTTTTGATGGGCGAAATCTTTAGAGACAGTGAATCGGAGAGGAGAATATCTGTAAGCATCTTCAATTACTTAACGATTTATTAATGAACCACTGTCCGCTGAAGAAAAACACCAAAGACTCAAACTGACTACCGGTCAACCCATATAGCGTATGGGGTGGATTGTCAAGGTCTTTCTCGGGGAAAAATCAATGATATCTATATCATATGTCTTTATTGACATAACTCTTGTTAATATTCCCTGCTTATTGATATAAAAAATCACCCCAACACCATGTGAACTTTTTGCGACCATGTTATTTACATTCTGTTTCCCACAAACCTGTAATCCTTTTATCCTTGCCTCTGAGCACTTTTTTGGTAGAATGAGGCATGAACGTTAGGATTGAACATTCCCTCAGGCAAAATAATGTGGATAGAGAGAGATGCTCACCTGTTTTACACCAGGCTCCTGTGTATCCCTGTGGCCCTCTCAAACAGGATGTACCATGATACAGATAGGAGATATATCCCGGCGGATCCAGGCATCCCTGTCACCACGAGCCAAAGATCTTCAGGTGGAAGAGGTGCGGGTCGGCCTGGGGTATGTCGGTGTGATGCTCGAAGTGGGCAGAATAGGGGTGGCCGCCGTTCTGAGAAACGAACTGAGACCCGGCTGCTCAACCATCGGGAAGGCGGGGACACTGGCAGGATCTAACGCTTCTCATCTTTTGGCCCTCCTCACCACCGGCAGCAATCCACTGGAAAAGGCGCTGGGCCTGGCTACGGCGAACGCGCTGCTTTCTCCTGATGCAGGAGGGGAGGAGCAGGATTCAATCGCTCTGATGCATCTCTCCGCCGAGGACCGGGTGGCAATGGTGGGATACTTCGGCCCTCTTGTGCAGCGGATACGGAAAACCGGGGCCACGCTCAAAATCATCGAGAAAGATTCACAGCGCACGGAAGAGATACTCAGCCGGACAGAACGAGACACAATCCTCAGGGAATGCAGCGTGGCGATCATTACCGCCACATCAATTCTGAACAATACCATGGAGGAGATTCTCAACGCGCTGAAAGGCGCGAGGCATGTCACTATCCTGGGCCCCTCAACGCCCCTGTGCGAGGAGGCATTCGCCCGAACGCCGGTTACCCATCTGGGTGGCTCAGCGATACGAGATCCCCACAAGGTCATGCAGATTATTTCCGAAGGAGGGGGCACTCCGCACATGCGCCCCTACCTCCGGTTTGTGGACAGGACGATCAATAACAATGGCAACGCATAATACCTCAGAAGCAAGGAAGATTCCCATCGTATCGATTGTGGGAAAATCGGGCTCCGGGAAGACCACCCTGATCGAAAGGATCATCCCGGAACTGATACGGGGAGGATGGTGTGTTGCCACTATCAAACACAGCCGCCGGGGATTTGATATTGACCGCGAGGGAAAGGATACGTGGCGCCATCGGAAGGCGGGGGCGCGGATGACGGTCATGGCGTCCCCCGGACAGATTGCCGTC
>CAZAST010000072.1:0-5690 GCA_964487805.1 uncultured Syntrophaceae bacterium | reverse complement strand
TCGGAAGGCGGGGGCGCGGATGACGGTCATGGCGTCCCCCGGACAGATTGCCGTCATTGAAACCCCCGACAAAGATCCGGATATGGGATCACTCAAAGACCGGTTCATCCATGATGTCGATATTGTTCTATCGGAGGGATTCAAGGGAAACGACTATCCGAAGATAGAGGTCTTCCGTGCGGCCATGAAGCGGGAGATGCTCTGTACAAAGGCAGATAATCTGATCGCGGTCGCCAGCGATGTGCCGATGGAGATAGGGGTGCCCTGTCTTGATATCAACGATGCCCGGGGAATAACGCGACTCATCATTGACCTGTTTCTGAACACACCGAAGGAGAAGCGTTCCGATGCCTGATCTCGATTATCTCAGGATCCTCAAATGGATACTCATTGTTCTGCTGGCAGGATTCATCGGGCAATTCGGCAAAAGCTTCGCCAAGCACCTGATGGAGAGAAGCCGGTTGAAGCGGAATGAAAAGGCAACCAAAATCGACATAACAACATCCGCGGCGAGTCAGAATCCTCCCGATAAGTCTCAAGGGGAAGTGGAACCGCCTCCCGTCGACATACCCCCGGAAGAGAAAGCCAAGCAGGACAAAAAACTGGCGAAGGCCCTGGCAAAGCAGAAAAAGAAAGAGGCAAAGGCCCTCAAAAAACAGTCTGATTCGTAATCAGGACAAAGCAAACGCACCCTTTTGATGCCTGTCGACATATCAGGCTCCCGCCCCCAAACCGTTACGCGCATGGGCACCCTGCCGTGATCGAAATCTGGACTCCCACTTTATTCTTGATCTTTATCTTTATTTTGGGTAACTCGCACGGTACTTTTCGCAAGGGCAGGATATATTCTCGGGGGTTTTCTTAAAATTCACACAAGGAGACGGGAACACATGACAGAAAGCAAGGTAATGAATCGGTGGTATGTTGTGATCGGCGCTGTATTGATCCAGTTGTGTCTCGGCGCGATTTACGCGTGGTCGGTCTTTACACCCAAGCTATGTCTGCCCTGCAATCAGGGCGGGTTATACGGGTTCAGCGCGACCCAGGCGGCGTGGATCTTTTCAGTCGGTTTGCTGGTGTTCTCGGTCGTCATGATCATATCGGGACGGATGCTCGCAACAACCGGCCCGAGAAAGCTTGCCTCTCTCGGCGGGATCGTCCTGGGTGTCGGGTATGTCCTGGCAGGATTCCTCGGATCATCGTTTATAGCGCAGTTGATCTTTATCGGGATCATTGGAGGCGCCGGTATCGGGCTCGCCTATGTTGTCCCTATCGCCGTCGGCGTCAAGTGGTTTCCGGACAAGAAGGGGATGGTGACCGGGCTGGCTGTGGCGGGGTTTGGATTCGGCGCGACGATCTGGGTCAAATCGGCCGGCTCCTGGTTCGGCCTCATAGAGAATCTGAACTTCTTCGGTCTTGGCGGTGTGCAGAGTGTTTTTCTGTTGTACGGCATCATATTTCTTATCGCTGTTCTTGTGGGGAGCGTGGTCATGGTCGATCCCCCGCAGGGCTATGTACCGGAAGGATGGACCCCGCCGGCCCCTGCGTCATCGGAAAATCCAGGCAGCGCTGCTCTGGGGATGACCGAGTTTGAATCGGGAGAGATGCTCAAGACCCCGCAATTTTATATGACATGGTTCACCTTTCTCTTTTCCGCCATTGCCGGTCTGATGGTTATTTACTGCATTCAGCTCTTTGGAATTGACGCGCTCAAGGCCGCGGGTCTGACCGCCACAGCCGCGTCCGCCGCCGCAGGTACCGCGATGGCCTTGTACGCCATACTTAACGGTCTCGGGCGGATTATCTGGGGAATGGTCTCCGACAAGATCGGCCGGAAGACGTCGATCTTTCTCATGTGCCTCCTCCAGGGCATCATCATGCTCCTCTTCTACAAGATGGGTGGAACCGTCATCACCCTGATCATCGGGGCCTGTATCATCGGCTTTAACTTCGGGGGCAATTTTGCTCTTTTCCCCGCCGTCACCGCCGATTATTTCGGTAACAAGAATGTGGGGTTGAACTACGGATTTATCTTTGTATCGTATGGTATCGCCGGTGTCATCGGTCCCCAGATTGCCGGATACTTCAAGGACGCGGCCAAGGGCACCGGAGATCCCTCCGCGTGGATCACCCCCTTCATCATTGCGGGAGTGGCCTGCCTGCTGGGAGCCGCTCTTACGCTTATGTCAAAACCACCCAGGAAATTGTAATTGTTTGACACCGAAGCGCCGACCATGTGGTCGGCGCTTTTTTTTATTGCCCGTATTCCCGCGATAGCTGCCCCTCCGCATCCAATCCCTATCCGTACGCGTCTCCCGGCATAATACAAAAGTATTACAAAAGTACTACCTCGCATGCATCGGGCTCATACCTTATTCTGATCAAGAATGTTCATGGAAATACGCATAAAACCATATCCGTTACGTATCGACATCCTCTATCGTGTCGGCAACAATGCATCCGCAAGAATAGAACATTCGTGGCCCGACAGCCGATAGGAGGAAAATATCTATGAAAAAAGCATACAGGTATGTGTTGTTGTGCGTGGCTATCTTCTTTGCAGGATATGGAGTGGCATCAGCGACACCCGTTCTCTTCACGGATTCGCAGTACATAACCACCCTTGGAGAGACCTTCACTTTCACCGAGGCAGCCCCGATTCCCAGCCTCTCCGGCGGTGTGTTTACGATCATGGCGCAGGGCGATTACGACTGGGGGGACCCACTTGAATATCTTGACTGGGATATCGATGGTATTGTTTCGGGAACCGCGTGGGGACCGGCTTACAGCCCCCAATTTTATGATTCTACGGCCCCGGCCAATAATGTGTCATGGTTCCAGACCTTTGCGATCTCCACTGCGTTTATGGATTCGATTCTGGCCGACGACAGCTTTACGGTTACCATAACCAACAGCAACAATGTCGAGGCTGTCCAGGGGACCGATTTCGTCAGTTACACGCTGCAGTATTTTGACGCTTCCACATCAGGAGCTCCCGTTCCCGAACCCGGGACCATGCTTCTCCTCGGTGCGGGGCTGATCGGTCTCGCCGGGCTCAAAAGGAAGACCGCGTCCAGAGGACGTAACTGAATCCGGCGGTGATTCCCTTTTTCACGGCAGGACCTTCCAGTCTCCTTTCAGACCGGGAACCGTGAGATGAGAATATACGCCCGATGTAGAAATCCTTTCTTCGGTGAACGGGGTCTTTTCACATTCGATCTTCCCGGTAACAGGAGGTGCTCCTGTGTTCCGTTTACCATCGGGAGTTGTTGAGTATGTCTGCCGGGGCTCAACGGGCGGAGAAGCGAAAAAATAGGACATGACAAATAAATAACAGCATAGTATATACGCGGGCCAGGCGTGGGGTGTGTCCTCATGCAATTCGCGATCTGTGGTTTTAAAAAGCGGAAAGAAAGGAGAGTATATGAAAGGCCTTGAGTTCCTCTATAAAGGGAAGGAACGAAGACTCTTTGAAAGGCACGTAGTAAGCTGGGATGCCCTCCTTGAGGCGAAATTTCCTGATTATCATGGTCACATTGATGTCAAGATATCAAATATTTCCGCAGGGGGCGCCCTTCTCCAATCTGAACTTATAAGAGTGGGTAATCGACATCTGGTTGTCACGGAGACGAAACCCGACTTGACGTTAAAGATTTCCCTGCCGGAGATGATGCTGAATATAACGGCGAGAATCGCATGGTACAAAGTATTAAACGACAGACATCTTTTTGAGATAGGCCTTCATTTCATAGATTTTAACAAAGAATCGAATGTGCCCGTTGAAAAGTTAGTGAAGATTATGGGGGCACAATCTGAAGAACACCCCTGAGAGCCGGGCCGCTCCTTGTTTGATGTCTATAGAGGCACACCATCCGTTGTCTGAATGGCGGCAATCTTTTCCCGCTCACGCGTTGCGATGGCATCCCCCCGTTCCACAATGGCGTTGACATATTTGATGTCGGCCACATCATACATACGGCCGTTCACCGATACGGAACCTTTCCCTTCGGCATGGGCTTCTTCCAGAACCTGCTTGAGATAACGAGCATGGTCAAGATCGCTTTGCGGTGGCGCGTACCCTTCGTTTGCCGCACGGACCCAACCCGGATGGACCAGCATGGCACCGAAATACCCCATCCGAAAGGCATGTCGGCACACCTCGATCATGCGTTCCTGGTCCATAGTGATATCTCTAAAATCCACATTGTTTTGAGCACCCAGGCCGCAGCACTGGACGCCAGCCGCACGGGCCGCATACAGCATCCGACTTTCAGCATAGGAATACTGCTCAAAGGTAAGATCCATGGAGCGAGAGAATCCCATATCGACGGATAGATCCGCCTGCCCGGTGTTGATCTGGACAATGCGAGGGCAGGAGTTCACGATGGTCTCCGTATTGATAATACCCTGAGCAGTTTCAATGATCAGGTCGAACTGTATGGTCCCTCTGGGGATTCCCCGCTCCAGCTCCAGTTGGGTGACCATCCGGTCGATGCGTTGTATGTCCTCGGCCGATTCACTCCCCGGTATCATGATTGCCGTGAGTCCCTCCATAATGACGGCATCCAGATCCTCTTCTTCAAAAGCGCGGTTTATACGAACCTGGATATCCGCCCTGCCTCTGCTGACGATGGGAATGACATCTTTCACCAGTTTCCGTGCAGATGCTTTATCCGCGGGTGCGATAGAGTCTTCAAGATCCAGAATGATGCAGTCTGCCTCACGGGTCCACGCCTTCTCGACAAACTGTTCCCGGTTAACGGGGACGAACAGTTTTGACCTGCGAACAAGACTGCTTCGCGTTGTGCGCTCGGTTTCTTTCATACTTTCCCCCTCTGTGATTATGGGTTTCTCTGGCACATCATTTTTGCGCCGCAACGGGTCAGTTTCCCTCCCGCGACACGCCTCAGGTGGATTTCTCAAAGTATCAAAGCAGTCACATTCGTATCTGCGAACCCGGCCACCGACGATCTCACCGGGATTTCCTTTTCCGTAGAATGAGTATAAGAGAAACGACCTTGCAGGTCAATGGGATAGAGGGCATCCAACAGGCTTGCGATTCTCAGTTTCTTCGAGTATTGTGTCGACTCTCGGAAAGACGGTTAACAAGACACTGACAAAGGAAGTAATGGAATAACCCCGCCCGGAAAACCATGAAAGAAATATGAGACTTTGCCGGGCTTACAGGAGGAAAAAGAGACCATGGAGCTGATTCGTATCGATGAAGAAAAGTGCACGTCCTGCGGACTGTGCATTCCTCTTTGCGTGCGTGGTATTCTTGAACAAGGGGAGAGCGCGGCACGCGTGACCAACCCTGATGGTTGCATTCTGTGCGGGCATTGCAAGGCCGTCTGTCCGGTCGATGCTCCGGAACTTCCGACGCTTGACGCTTCGGAATTCGTCGAGGCGCCCGGTAGAGGGGGTTATCCAAAACCCGATGTCCTCCAGTCGATCTTCCGTTCCCGGAGAAGCATTCGGCAGTTCAAAGGCAAGTCTGTCGAGCGGGAGAATCTGGAGACGATCATACAAGCTGGAAGGTTCGCGCCCACTGGGGGTAATCGTCAGGGCCTTCATTACATTGTTGTTAGAACCCCCTCAAAAATCGAGGAAGTAAAGCGCATGACGGTTGATCTTCTTGCTCTTCAGGGGGAAGAAATCGAGGATGCCCTGGATATTAAGGCACGAACCGG
>CAZAST010000071.1:0-9931 GCA_964487805.1 uncultured Syntrophaceae bacterium | reverse complement strand
CCCTTCGTACTCGTGAGATCACCAATCAAGGTAAAGCGATAATCTGCAAGAACCTAACACCAGAGCTGGTAAGAGCTTTTAAGACAGAATTAGAAGCACTGGGCGCGATCCGGATGCCCATATCAGTAAAGCCTTGCGGAGCTACCGGCGAGACATCACACGAGATGTTGCTGGAAGGCGGAAACGCGCGTGGGCGGACGCGCATGTCTCAAATCCTTAGTGAAGGTGAAGCGCGGGCCATCGCAATAGCAGGCTTCTTGTCGGAGCTTAAGCTTGCGCCACATGCAAATGCCATCGTGCTGGATGATCCGGTTTCCTCGCTAGATCATGTGTTCACTAGAAAAATCGCTGCACGGCTCGCCAGAGAAGGGCTGAAACGACAGGTCATCATCTTCACGCACAATATTGCCTTCCTGATGGAGTTAGAGGATGCGTGTATGGATCTGGCCAAGGCGGGTACCCCAGTTGCAGTCGCGGTGCATACACTGCATAGGGGTGCCAAATCTTCTGGAATAACGGTGGATGGAGTGCCATGGCATGCCATGAAAGTCAATCAACGTGCTCACTACCTAGAGCAATTGGTTAACAGGATCAAATTATTGTATGAAGACAAAGTCTCTGAATACAACGAAAATGCGGCCCGTATCTATGGTCTGTTACGCGAAGCCTGGGAATCCTGTGTCGAGGACGATTTATTTTACAATGTGGTGTGCAGATACCGGAATAGTGTGCAGACGCTTAAGCTCATCCATGTCTCTATCGAGGACACTGACATCCACAGCATTGATCTCAACATGTCAAAAGCGAGCACATGGATGACGGGTCACGATAAATCAAAGATGCTGGACGATAATCGGCCTGCGCCTGATGAATTACTCGCGGACATCAAGGCATTGCGAGATTTTTCGAAAAAACTCATTGACCGCCGTAAGGAAACGGAGAAACGGCGCAAGGATCTTTTAAAGCCAGCGTTAGCATAGGCATACACCACCATACCGTGAAATAAAAAACCAAATGCCCTAGCGATCATAAATCGCCCCTGTCGCGTCCCCATCAGCACAGAGATTAACGGCCAGCAGGCAGCCGATCATCGAAAAAGTAAAGTTAAATAATAATTCCACATTTCATCTCGTCATCAATAAGTTGTTCCGAAAAGCCGAATTCCATCTTTGTTTTGACGTCAGGTATCGAACCTAGGATTTTATTCTTAACGCAATTACCTAAACTTGTTGACTACGTCTGGAGGAAAGATATAAAATATAATGAGCATGAAAAAGATCCAAAATTTGGGGGCATTTTTGGGGGTATTCAGAAAAATCGAATAGCGAATCTTGAAGCATAAACAGTAAGTTTGGCTTATTATTCGATTCCCGCCGCCTCCACCAAAGTATAGTCCCCGGTCCAAATTCACGAGGAATATTGTAGCTGAATGGGTATCGTATCTCCGAGATCAGAATATCCCGGAGCTAAACCGTTCGGCTCCAATCGCGAAGTGCGCGAACAAGTTTGTGCGCGGCTTTCTTTTACTCCAAGTTTATATTCCACCAGACCGCTTGAGCGCTTCGATACGGTCTTCCAAGGGTGGGTGGCTCATGAAGAGGAGTTTCAGGCCATGCTGCGATGGCTTGCCGGATATGCCGAATGCGGACATCTGCTCGGGCAGCGGTTCCTGAACACCTTTTCTGAGTTTTTCCAAGGCATCGATCATATTTGCCGTACCAGCCAGTTTGGCACCGCCGGCATCAGCCCGGAATTCACGTTTCCGGCTGAACCAGAGTACGATGATGCTTGCCAGAATACCGAATACAATCTGCGCGACAATGGTGGTAATGAAAAAACCCAGGCCGTGCCCTTCCTCATTTTTCAGAATCACGCGGTCCACAAAGTGACCAACCACCCGTGAAATAAAGATAACAAAGGTATTGACAACGCCCTGAATCAACGTCAGGGTGACCATGTCGCCATTCGCCACGTGAGTCATTTCATGGGCGAGTACCGCCTCCACTTCCTGTTGATCCATTGTGCGCAAGAGTCCGGTGCTCACGGCCACAAGAGCCTTATTCCGGCTCATCCCGGTGGCAAAGGCGTTTGGTGCGTCGGAATCGAAAACGGCTACCTCAGGCATTCCTATTCCCGCCATCTGTGCCTGTTTTTTCACCGTATCCACCAGCCATAATTCATGGTTGGACCGCGGCTGAGTGATCACCTGAGCCCCCGTAATCCGTTTGGCTGTCCATTTTGACATGGCAAGGGAGATAAAAGATCCTCCGAAACCGAATACAGCTGCAAAGATAAGAAGATTCCAATAATCCAAGCCCGAACCGCTTGCGGCCAGGATGCTGTCAACACCCAACAGCCGCAAAACAATGCTCAGGACAACGAGTACGGCGATATTCGTCAGCACAAATAACAACACTCTCTTCATTGCTTTCCTTCCTCCACACTATCTGCGCATACGCAGGCTATTAAAAAATAGGGTAAATCGCATGCATAATTTAATTGTGCCCCGACGGATGTCAAGGCTTTTCACCGAAGCTCTCCGCGAGCACTGCTCGTTTTATTCGACGTTTAAGTTGTCCCATGGCATACGAATTGCCATGCGGCCAGCCTCGCAGCTTTTTTCGAAGCAACACGACTACTGAAGGCAGACCGGCTGTTCCAACGCACCCTGATTCAGAGCCTGAATACGTGGAAACAGCGGGGCGAATCTGCCAGATAGATGCTGCCTTTTTCATTGAAAATTAGCGGTAAGGGCTGTAGTATCGGCAAAAAAGAGGCTTTCAAGGATGGCTTCTTTGCATCCTGTGACAACTACGTATATCACAAAAACATGCGGGTATCATCTTTTTACCTTCAGTGGCAAATGCATAGTAATGTTCATGTTTGCGACGTGAGTTTCACAAGTGTTTATCATTTGTTACAAAAGAAATAGATTTCCTTTTCATCAAATCAGGGGGACTGAATGATGCAGGAGATACTGACCGTGATAACCTATCTGGTTGTCTGGTTGATCTGCAAAAAGGTTGTCGGCATTGAGAGCGGCCTTGTCACCCTTCTTATCTCTCTCGGCGCGGCCGTGTGTGTCTATATCATATCCGCGACCAAACGTCGGGAAAACAAGAACGATGTTTCAGAGGATGAAGAAGGTGGCAGAGACTGAGAAAGACCCCGGAAGATTGAAACATAAAATAAAGATACCCATATGGCTTACCTCGGCGGCAGTGAGCCTCCTTATTATTCTACTGGCTCTCACTGTCAACCACGCCCGCGAGAAGGAAATCGTAAACCAGTTCAGTCGGCAACAGACTGCCATTGCGAGAGGAACTGCAACCGGCATAGGGGATTTTATCTCAGGCATCGAAAAGAGCATGCTCCTTATTTCGAGATTGCCGTATGTCAGAGGGATTGCGTCGGAACCCAACGGACAGGGCTACCGAGATCACGGAGGAAATGAGCATACAGGAATGCCCTCCGTCAGAGAATCCAGGGGGGAGGTCATCACAGAAAGTATCAAGGTAATCTATGAAGATCTTCGCGGAAAAGTGGATTTCATCGCCCTGGAAGATACAAACGGAGTGCTTACAATCGGACAACCGCCCTCTGCATTGAAGAAGATCTTCGGACAGCGCATCGAACCCCGGCCTTATTTCCAGGAAATACGAAAAACCGGAAAACCCTATATAGGGACAATGGTATTACCGTCTTTGTCAGAAGAGAATAGCGGAACATCAAATACATCACATGCGGTCATTATTGCCGTTCCCACCTGTGATTCAAGTAACCGATTCTCCGGCGCGGTAGTGACCGCTATTTCCCTGTCCACTATTGTCGATCGCTATATCGCCCCCCGGCGTGAACTATCATGCTGTGCCTGGATCATGGACAGGCAGGGAATGATCATTGCCCACCCCGACCCGGCCTCCATCGGGAATAACGTAGGATCTCTGAAACACGCAGTGGAAGGTGAAAGGGTATCACTTGCGGACGCCTTGCAGAAAGAGAGCGAAGGTCATGGCGTATACCGAATCCGCGGACCGGAGGGAAGGCAGGGAAAAACAATAATTGCTTACGCCCCTCTTGATCTTTCATCAGAACAGTTGTTTGTCGCGATTACCGCCCCTTACAATGAAATTGCTCTTCTGGCCCGGAGGGGGTTTATCAATGTCATGCTCGGAGCCATGGGGCTTATCATTGTGCTCGCCGTGGCCGGCGTGGTCATAGGAAACTCCAGAACGAGACGGATGCATCTCAAGGAAGAGTTGAAGAGGCTCAAAGAACGGGAAGAATGGCGGGAAAAACTTCTGCACGAGCACAGGAAAACAGAGGGAATCATCGAGGGTTCACCAATCCCTGCCTTTGTGCTGGACAAAGAACATCACGTGACCCATTGGAACAGGGCATGCGCGGAACTGACAGGGGTAGCCGCCACTGATGTAACAGGAAGTGACCGGCACTCTATTGCCCTGTACCACAGCAAGAGACCCACCATTGCCGACACAATCATTGATGCGGATACGGAAACCCTGGAAAAATATTACGGTACCAAAAAAGTCCGTAAATCGATAACGGTGAAGGGGGCCTACGAGGCCATGGATTTCTTCCCCGACCTCGGAGGGAAACCGCGCTATCTCTATTTTCTCGCAGCGCCGATATACGATGAACAGGGGAATATCATTGCGGCCATCGAGACCATGCAGGATGTGACCCGGCAGAAAGAGATGGATATCCGCCTGGAGGAATATGCCGAGACTCTCCAGAGCGAACTGGACGAGAACGTCAAACTACGAGAAAAAGTCGAAGGGTTGTACAATTATCTCCAGTCCATTATCGACAGTCTGCCGGACAGGATACTCGATATAGATCAAGACGGGATTATCAGCTACGTAAGCCGCGACGTGAAGAATGGCGAAGGCATCATCTCCTCAACATTTGGTGGTAAGCACTTCACCGATTTTGTCGAAGAGAAGAACCAGGCTTTGGTTCTCGACCGATGGATGGCCGCACAGGAGGGACACCTGACTCCGTATGAAATCACGGCAACGGCCAGGGATGGTACGGAAAAAAACCTTCTCATCAGTCTGCGGCCTGTCAAGGGAACTGATCATTATCTGCTGGTCCAGCGGGATATCACGGAATTCAAGGCTCTGGAGAAGAAATTCTACGAGAGCCAGAAACTTGCCGCCATCGGCCAGCTTTCGGCCGGTATTGCCCACGAGGTGAGAAATCCTCTCTCCTCTATAAAAATGAGCCTTCAGGTCCTTGAGAAACGAATGCAGCCGGGGGGAAACGATCTGAAACGGTTCAGGATAGCTCACCGCGAGGTCGAACACCTCGAAAGGCTGGTCAATGACATTCTCATTTACGCGAAACCCTCCGATCCCGTAAAAAAGGTTTCGAATATAGAACAGATTATCGACCACGCCCTCGCCATGACTGAAAATGACATAGCGGAAAAACACATCAAAGTGGAAAAAACCTTCTCAGAAGGTCTGCCTTCTCTGGAAGTCGACTCGGCGATGCTGGAACAGGCGTTTCTGAATATCTACCGTAACGCCATTGACGCGATGGGAGACGAAGGAACACTTTCAATATCCGCGCGGCAGGAAAACAACCACCAGATCCTCGTCGCAATCGGCGATGATGGATGTGGCATCTCCCGTAATGACATGCCGCACATTTTCAACCCTTTTTTTACCCGGAAGAGCACCGGAACCGGATTGGGACTTGCACAAATCAAAAAAATTGTCGACATGCATCAGGGGACAATAGAGATAACGAGCGAAGAAGGAATGGGAACTCGCGTCGTTGTCATCTTTCCACTAGAGACATCGAGGGAAAAGTCCGCTCCGGTCGTCGCAATGTGAGACTGTGCCTGTACCTTTTAATCATCTTTCGGAAAGATAGCCGAAAATTACACCAGAGAGGGATGTACACACGCTATGCCGAAGATTCTCGTTATTGATGATGATAAATCAATCCGTGAAAGTCTGGATTTATACCTCGAAGAAGAGGGGTATGACGTTCACACCGCATCCAATGGGACAGAGGGACTGAATCAGTTTGTGACCATCACGCCGGATGTGGTGATTCTTGACATACGTCTCCCCGATATCGACGGATTCACTGTCCTCGAAGACCTGCGGGAAGAAAATGAGAAGATAAAAGTGATCATGATTACCGCCCACCACGACATGGAAACAACCATCAAAGCGATGAAAGGGGGCGCCTTTGATTACATCCACAAACCCATCGATGTGGACGAACTGGACATCGCCATCGGAAAAGCGCTTGGCTCCATCGAAATGGAGAAGAAGATCACCGGCCTTCTCATGGAGCACCCCCGTGATTTCAAGGTGGGGGATATCATCGGCACGGGCAAGAAGATGAAGGAGGTATTCAAGACCATCGGTGTTGTGTCCCAGAATAAAACGACCGTTTTGATACAGGGAGAGAGCGGCACGGGAAAAGAACTGATCGCCAAATGTATCCATTACAACACTTCCCGGGACGAGCCTTACATAGCGGTCAACTGTTCGGCCATTGTGGAAACCCTCCTGGAATCGGAACTGTTCGGCCACGAAAAGGGTTCATTCACAGGGGCCATAGCAAGAAAACAGGGAAAATTTGAGCTTGCCCGCTATGGTACCGTATTCCTGGATGAGATAAGCGAGATGTCCGTCAATCTGCAGGCAAAGCTACTCCGGGTTCTCCAGGAGATGGAGTTCGAGCGGGTGGGAGGAAAGGACCGGGTCAAGGTAAACGCGCGCATCATAGCCGCGACCAACAAGGATCTCAGGAAAATGGTGCAGGAGGGAACATTCCGGGACGACCTTTTTTATCGTCTGAACATCGTATCCATACATATACCTCCCCTCAGGGAGAGACGGGAGGATCTCGCCCCCCTCGTCGAATACCTGCTCAAAAAAGCAAACAGGGAACTCCACAAAAAGATCGCTGGCGTTTCGGATGAAATGATGAACATTTTCCTCAGATACGGCTGGCCGGGAAATATCAGAGAGATGGAAAACCTCCTGATCCGGGCTGCCGTTGTGGCGAAGGGACAGGTACTCGGGAAGGAAGACTTCCCGGATTTGATGGAAGAAAAACAAGACTCACACACAGACACAGAGATCGCCGGGAGTGAACCGGGGGAAATGCTTACCCTCGACGAGATAGAAGAAATGCACATCCGAAAGGTCATCAGCAACACCGACAAGAACAAGGGGGAGATTTGTGAGATTCTGGGCATATCACGCCCCACGTTTGAACGGAAACTGGAAAAATACGGCATCTCCTTCGCAAAAGAGTGAGTGACCTCTGCGTCTGCAATTTCACGTTAAAAAAGGGCCCTGACGAAAACGTCAGGGCCCTTATCGCACAACGCAACAGGTAATACGCGTTCTTCTAGTGTGACTCCTCCATGGCCAGCTGTATGTAGATCATCGACAGCATCACAAAAACCAGGGTCTGGATAATCGATGTGAAGATCATGAGCACAAAGATCGGGAGCGGCACAAGGAAAGGAACAAGGAGAAGCACGATTGCCAGTACCAGATCCTCGCCCATGATATTCCCGAAGAGACGGACAGAGAGAGAGATCGGTCGCGCAAGGTGACTGACAAGCTCGATGGGGAACATGATGGGGGCCATCCACCAGACAGGGCCCAGAAACTGCTTGACATACTTGAACCCGTGTAACCACACCCCCACGATATGGGTCAGAACGAACACAACAAGCGCCATTGAAACGGTCGTATTGAGATTGGCCGTAGGCGACTCAAATCCGGGGATCAGGCCGAGCAGGTTGGCGGTAAGGATAAAGATGGCAATCGTTGCGATCAGAGGGAAAAACTTGAGACCGGTCGGTCCCATGGCATCGAGCATGAGATTCTTGATACCCCCAAGGAGCACCTCGAACACATGCTGTATTCTTCCGGGGTATATACTGAGTCTCCGCGTCGCCAAAAAAGCAAGAATGGCCAGGATGATCATGATCAGCCACGTATATGTTACGTGGGGGGGGAGGGGTATCTTCTCAAGGAATAAAAAGGGATGCATTGTTCTTTCTGAACCTCCTGAGCGGGTTTTTCACATTCGCGCCTATAACGGTTACAATAACACTGATCACCACCACGGAAAGCCCCAGGACAAGTCCGAAAATGTCAACCGGGGTTCTGGTTATGACCACAAAGAGCACAACTCCCGTAAGAATAAGCCGTACATAAAATTTCAACACCATGAAGGGCTTCGCCCGTTCTGCGTGTTTCTGCAGGGTATTTTTCAAGTCCCGTGAGAGCCAGTAAAAATTTACGATGCTGACGAGTCCCCCCACAAACACGCCAAGGGCGAACCTTCCCGACAGAAAAAGCAGACTGAGGGCAAGGATCACACCAAGTGTTATCCAGTTCCCCGCCTCAACCTTTCGCTGCATGATCGTTTTTTTTATGTCCGCCATCAGTTCTCCCCTTCGGGGGACGCGGCGCCTCATCAGGAAAGGTGCTCTTGATAAAGAGATAAAAGTTTCTAAAGCCAGCGGCAACACCTATTACCAGGAATATGGGGGTGAATATGTTGTTCGTTCCCAGTTTTTTGTCAAGGTACACCCCAAGCATGAGACAGCCAAATATCGCGATAACCATGGCCAAACCAAGGCTCGCGGCATAACCCATCTGGAACAGAACTTTTTTTTTGCTGGGTTCCCCCATTGCCGGACCGCCTATAACATAATGGTCGTGTGAAGTCAAGATAGAGACGGAACGTACTCTCCCACCTACAAATTGAATCGCGTGTCGACCTTGAACCTGCGTTTGACCGGCATGCTCACAATATCGGTGATACCGGTCTGTTTCGAAATATGGTCGAGCGATTCTTCTATCGTCTCCCGGGTGGGTCCTATGAACGTAAACCAGACGTTATACTCATGATCCCTCAGATAATTGTGGGTGACCCCCAGGTATGAGTTCACAACCTCCGTAAATTGCCCCAAGCGTTCAACGGGAACCGTGGCGGCGCAGAGCGTGCTTGCGAAACCGGCACCGGCGGCATCAAAGACAGCGCCGATCCTCCGGATGATCCCCTGCTTCTTGAGGCTTCGGACACGCTCAAGGAAATCATCCTCATCGGTCCCCATCCGCTCCGCCAATACCCTGTATGGTTCTATTGCCAGAGGGAATTCACGCTGCAGCATGTTCAGGATATTTCTGTCCGTTTCATCCACTCCGGCAATCCTTTCCGTTTTGAGGGCGGGGTTTCTTCAATGAAACCGCAAAAATGAAGCATTGGAAATTCAATATAAAAAACCCGCCACCGGCTTCACACGTGGAGCTATTTTACGGTAATTATATCTTTGTTCGCTTCGTACGTCTTCGGTCCGATGCCCTTTACCTGCATAATATCTTCCGCTTTTGCGAAGGGACCATTGGTTTCCCTGTGCTGTACTATCTTCTCAGCAAATTTCTTTCCCACCCGCTTGAGCTTGGCCAACTCCGTAACCGTCGCGGTATTGATATTGATCTTCCCCCCATCCTGGGCAAGGGCCATCGGCACCACGGACATCAGGAACAACGCGGTAAAAAACAAAACCAACCCCTTCTGATATGTTTTCATATTACCACCTCCTTAGGGCCGGTGACGGGTTGTGAAAAGAGCGATTTCACGGTTTTTCGTGTACTCCATTCCACCTGTTACTTCAAGAAGAATCAGGAGACATACATTCACACAATCATGCCGGCCCGGCTACAGCGATTGAACCGCCTGATCCACTATCTTTTCAATCACCGTGACGATCCTGCGTGCCGTCTTGCCGTCCCACAGAGGCGGCGTCTTTCCCTTTTTGCCGTGTCCTTCGAGAATTGCATTGACCTCGTCCGGCAATGCATCGATTTTGAGCAGCTTGTTGGTTCCTACCGAGATGGTAATGGGCCGCTCCGTA
>CAZAST010000070.1:0-10110 GCA_964487805.1 uncultured Syntrophaceae bacterium | reverse complement strand
TCTTGAGCTGCCCGAGGGTTCGCGGGAACAATGCAGCTTGACACCGGGGGTCTTTGTTTCTATAGTCCCCGGCAATAGAGTTGAGTGGCCGCACCATCACCGCAAATACAGAGCAGAAGGGGCATTATTTATGGAACCGCTGATTTTGCGCATTGACCATGTATCCGTCGCCGTTCGGGATTATGAAAAGGCGGAACACTTCTTTCGTACCATTCTGGGGGGAATACCGGGGTCGAGGGCGGAAGATCCCGCGATGAAATATGTCTGGCAGATGTTTTCTCTGGGCGATCTGAGTCGCTTTGAACTGATGAAGACGACGGGGGAGGGCAGTTTCCTTGACAACTTTCTGGCGGAGAGGGAAGGGGGGATGCACCATATCACCTTCCAGACCCCGGATATAGAACAGGCCAGGATCGTACTCGAGCGGAACGGCATTCCCTATTTCGGGTATAAGGAGTCCGGTGATGCCTACTGGAAGGAGCTGTTCATCCATCCCCGGCATGCCTTCGGCGTTCTGATCCAGATCGCCGAGTTTAACGCTCCGGACTGGCTGAGTGATGAGGTCAATCTCCCACAGGGGAAACGCTGGCGCATCGAGAAGACAGACGACGGAATCGGTCTTGAGCTTGCCCATCCCGGCGGCGGGCGGTTACGGCTGGAACTCACCAGAAACGAAGTCAAAAAACTGATCGCCGATCTGGAAAAAGAGATGTAACCAAGTGTTTATTGCATTATGAAACGGGCGTTGGGTTAAGATGCCCCTGCCGTTGACTTGCCGGCGGAGGCTGTTTCCGGGTTCGCTAGTCCGGGATTTTTCTGTGCCGAAGGCCCTCTTCATATAGCTGGTCTCTGAAATCAGGATGGGCAATAGCGATTAAAGCCTCAGCTCTCTGGCGCAGATTCTTCCCTTTGAGCTCAGCTATTCCAAATTCGGTTACAACGATATCTGACAGATATCTCGGGACCGTGATTGGGGTTCCCCTCTCGAAGGCGGAAACTATACGGGAAATCTTGCCACGTGATGCGGTTGAGTTGAGGACCGTAATAGACTTTCCTCCGCCCACAAAAGCCCCTTGAGAAAAGTCGAATAGCCCCCCGACACCGCCAATCTGGGTACCGTTCAGAAATTCTCCATTCATCTGCCCGTCGAGGGCAACCGAGATAGTAGAATTGATGGCTATGAAGTTATCGATAGTCCCTATCAATGCTGAATTATGGGTCACCCCGACAGGGTGCATCTCGATGGACGGGTTTTCATGGGCAAAGCTGAACAACTTCTCGCTGCCGAACAACTCTCCGGTAATAAGCTTTCCCGGATAGAGGTTTTTCTTTCGATTGGTGATTACCCCTTTGGCAAACAAATCAACAAATTCATCAGAGATCATTCCCGAATGTATGCCTAAATCTTTTTTGCCTTCGAGAAAGCGCAAGATTGCGACCGGCAGCTTGCCAACGCCGATTTGAATGGTCGCTCCATCCGGAATCAACTCAATTGCGTTGGCGGCAATTTTCTTTTCCTCTTCTCCTGTCTTGATGTCTGGGAAGGGAATCAACGGATGTGATGTTTCAACAATATAATCGATTTCGTCTTCCCGGAGACAGCAGGGGCCGCACGTTCGGGGAGCCTGTTCATTGACTTCGGCAATAATCTGTTTAGCCCCTTTCGCCAACGGATAAGTCAGGCACGTTGAAGCCCCCAGGCTGAAATTTCCTTTTCGGTCCGGTGGAGCTACCTGGATTAAGGCAACATCAACAGGAGACGGTCCTGAATCGGAAAAAACGATGGGGATGGAGGAGTAGTGAATAGGCAGGAAATCAATTCTGCCTTCGTCCCAATTTTGGCTCATCGTTGAACTGTTCTGAAGACTCACGCAATGGAAGGAAGATTCCATGCCCGGTTTCGCCAACGGGTGATCGTCGAAAAGATATATGTTCACTATTTCAACATCACGGTAAAAATCATGGTCATCAGCCAGCGCATTTAATAGAGTCTGTGGCTGAGACGCCGCCATGGAAAAGAAGACGCGGGAACCGGGTGTGATTGTCTTACGCAATGCGTTTCGAGCATTCGTTTTTTGCGCTTTTTTCATGTATGCATTTCTCCAAAGCATCTCACTCATCAATATCTTAACTTACCCTGACAGGTAAAAAATGACTATCATGTTAAGTGAGGTCTGACAATGACTGATATTCAACGGGATAGCAGGCAATTGTCGCAATACGTGCTATCGATGAAAGGAAGCGTATGTTGAATGAAGCCAGGACGGATTGACTCGAATCACCTGCGGGTGAAAGAAGAGACGGGTTCAACCTTCCGCGAAGGATGGTGCACCCCGGTTACGCGCCCTGAAGATGTTCCGCGGCCGGGTTCGAAAGGATGTCATAGATTGCGATGGTGTACTTCGCTTGTCGCTCTGACGTTTCGACTCCGAAGAGTTCCTCAACCTTTTGGTCCAGGGAGAGGAACTCTTCGGGTTAACTCCTTTCCTCCGTAATCGTATGATCAATCTTTTCTGCACGTTTTGCTTCCCATCTCTGGTACAGAAAAAGACCCCCCAGCACAAGGACACCGAAAATATCCGTCACCAACCCGGGTTTTATAAGCCCCAGACCGGCAATAAGGAGAAGAACACGGAACCCCCAGTTCACCCGATCGCGCATATAACCCATCATCCCTGAACCCAGTGCTATTGTTCCCAGCACGGCTGTCAGCGTGGCAAAAAATATCTGTCCTAATGATCCAGCCCATATGAGGACCGGGCTGAATACGAAGAAATAAGGGACTAGATATGCCACAGCTGCGAGCCGCATGGATTCAAACCCCGTAGCAAAAGGCTTTGATTTGGCGATAGCCGCCCCTGCAAACGCTGCGAGCGCAACCGGCGGTGTAATGCAGGACAGGCATGCATAGTAGAAGACGAACATGTGGGCTGCAAGAGGAGGGACTCCCAGTTCAATCAAGACCGGTCCTCCCAGGATGACGGTCAATATATAGGCGGCTGAAGTAGTAAGTCCCATGCCGAGAATGAGAGAAGCCACCATCACAAATATCAGTGTCAAGAGTAAGTTTCCTCCCGCTGCCGCGACGACCAGACTGGAAAACTTCAGTCCGAGACCTGTTTGTGTTACGCAGCCGATAACAATGCCGGCGCAGGCGCAGGCCAGGGCAACTTCGAGACATCCCCGTGCTCCTTTTTCCATGGCATTAAGAATCGCCTTGAGATTCATGCGGGTGCTCTTTTTGAAAAAGCTTACAATCCACACCGCGATGATGGCCCAGAGTCCTGATTTCATCGGGGAATATCCCATAACCAGGAAAGCTATAAGCAGAAAGGCAGGAATCATCAAATGACCCCCCTCTCTCACCACCGGCCAGAACAGGGGAAGTTCATCGCGGTTGAGTCCCCTGAGACCCTCTTTCAGCGCCTCCATATGAACCATCCAGAAGAGAGCAAAAAAGTAGAGAATTCCCGGAATAATGGCGGCCTTGCATACATCAAGGTATGGAACACCCAGCATGTCGGCCATGATGAAAGCCCCCGCGCCCATGACCGGCGGCATGAATTGCCCACCCGTGGAGGAGACCGATTCCACGGCGCCGGCAAAGACGGACCGGTAGCCGATTTTTTTCATGAGCGGGATGGTAAAAGAACCGGTGCTGACTACGTTGGCCACGGCGGACCCGCTTATTGAGCCAAAGAATGCGCTGCTTACCACCGCCACTTTTGCCGGTCCGCCCCGAAGATGACCAGCAAGGGCGTTGGCGAATTTGATAAAAAATTCTCCGGTGCCGGAAGTGACCAGAAAAGCTCCGAACATGATAAAAATGAATATGAAGCTGGCACTGACCCCGAGCGGTATGCCGAAAAGTCCCTCCGTGGTCAAGTACTGGTAGCTGATGAGTTGTTCCATGTCTATGGGAAAGTGTCCCCAGAGGCCGGGAATACGATCACCAAGCAGGGTATAACAAAGGGCAACTATGGTAATGATAGGTAAAGCCCACCCCATGAGCCTCCGGGTACATTCCAGGACAAAGAGAATGGTAACAGCGCCCAGCACCAGATCGGTTCCCGTGGCAGCGCCTCCGCGGCTGGCAAGGGTTTTGTAACTGAGGGACAGGTAAATGAGGCAGGCAACGCTTATAATTATTAGCACACCGTCAAGCAGTTGAAGTGTCAGGGGATATCCCCCGGTTTCTTTGGAACCTTGTCTGTTTATCGGGATAAGCAAAAAGACTAACGTGGAGGCAAAGGCAAGATGGATCGGCCGTTGAACCATGGCGGAAAAGAGACCGAATTGTGCCGTATAGATTTGAAACACTGCCATGCAGAGAGCCGTTAAACGTACAATTTGTGCTATGAGAGAGCGGGCTTCCGATTTGCTTGTATCTGTCATGTTTGCTCCTTTGATCGCGAATGCAGCTTCGGGTTTTGATCTCGTCGGATGAACCGGAGGACTTTGTTCCATATCGTCCGCCATCGGTAATCAACATTCGAGCGGATACAAATCATGTCGCCGGCTTCGGCATAGTCAAGCAGACGTAGACGACGATTTCCGATGAAGAGGGTATGGTTTGCCAGATCAGGCGAACCCAGCCGGAATAAAATTTTGGGTATATCCATATTGATGTCGGCCAGTTCTGCGGAACCGTCAGGCCGTGGGCGATAGGTCCCCAATTCGAATCCCTGGCCGTTCAGGCACGATTTGAAAGTCATGCGGGTCAGCACGATGCGGCCATCCTGTTGCAGATGATAGTGCTCTTCAAAAAAAGCCCTGTCGTAAGAATGGAAAAACCAAACAGAGAACTCAGCCCCAGGGTTTATTGGAAGACAGAGAAAAGGTGTTGTGCTTTCGCATTGACGAACCTCCACGCAGAGGTCTTCTCCTGAGAGCCAGACGGCGGCCATGGCGATTATTGCCGCCATGGCCGCGCATAGTATCAGCCGGTTTCTTCGCGTGCTGCGATACTGCCGGTTTGCTGACCCTGTAAAGAATGCCATCGGAAACCTGTTACTTCAACACCCCTTTTTCCTTAAAGAATTTTTCGGCGCCTGGATGCAGCGGAACAGACATGCCCTTGGTCGCATTCTCGAGGCTGATTTTTTTGAACTGGGCATGGATTTTGTCGAGGTCTTCTTTATGCCCGAAAACCGCTTTCAGAATATCATAGGCAAGTTTCTCGCTCATGTCCTGATGAACCAGGAAAAGACCCATCCAGGCGAGGGTGTGGTGGGGTTTGTCCTGTCCCTTATAGGTGCCCGCGGGTATGGTTCTGGGATAATAAGCCGGGAATTCCTTGTTTATTTTTTCGGCCACCGCCGGCTCTATATCAATAAAGCGAATATCCCGTTGTGTGGCGAGGTCCATAAGCGCTGGGGCCGGGGTGCCAAGGGTAGTAATAACCACATCGATATTTCCGTCTTTAATCGCTTCGGCGGATTCAGTGGCGGACAGGAACTGCTCGTTGATGTCATTATAGCTCATGCCATAGACATTCAACACGTACCGTGCCATGGCCTCGGTGCCACTCCCCGGAGCGCCAACAGCCACCTTTTTCCCTTTAAAATCTTTAATCGTCTTGATCGGACTTGAGGCCAGCACATACAGCTGAATGTCAATGGGATACGTAGACATGAGTCCTCGTATTTCTTTTGCCGGTTTTCCCGCGAAGGCTTCCAGCCCATTATAAGCCTGAAAAGCCGTGTCGGGCATGGAGAGGGTCAGCGCGTCCTGCTTTTTAATGATGGCCCGGATATTTTCGATAGAGGCTCCTGAAGGATGGGCTGCCGCGTAATAGCCTTTGACATATGTATTGATCATATTGGCAACTCCGCCCCCCAACGGATACCATGTCCCCCCGGTGGAAGCGGTACCGATAGCCAGCCTGACATCAGCCGCGTAAATGCCTGAGCTGAGTCCGATTACGAGCAGGCATGCCAGCCCTGCCACCAGTCCACGATGTTTCGAAATTCCCCTCATGATCTTCCTCCTTTTGATGGTGTAAGGTAAAAATGTGGACAGTGTCTCTGTTAATCTGTCCCTAACCCCCCTGTTTTACTGGAACGAAGAACCTCAAGGCTATATATCAACCCTTCCCTCGAAGTTCTCCTTTTACCACCTTGCCTGAAGCGTTGCGCGGTAGTTCCTCCAAGAAAACCACGCGGCGCGGTTTTTTGTAGCTTGCCAGGTGGGCCTTGCAATAGTCGATGATCTCCTGTTCACACAGTTGACACCCTTTTTTCAGAACCACGACAGCCTTTACTGTTTCTCCCCACATTTCATCCGGCTCGCCTACCACGGCGACATCGGCCACGGCAGGATGTGAGAAAAGCAATTCTTCCAATTCGCGCGGGTAGATGTTCTCTCCTCCGCTCACGATCATATCTTTCTTCCGATCCACCATGTAGAAAAATCCTTCGGCGTCCATGCGAGCCAGATCTCCGGTATGAAGCCAACCGTCTCTGATTGCCTCAGCAGTTGCCTGGGGCTGGTTATGATAACCTTGCATGACGTTTGGTCCTCTGCAGACAAGCTCTCCCACGGCGCCGGCTTCGAGCAAAGTCCCCTTCTCATCCATAATCGCTGCCTGCAAGAAAGGAAGAGCCCGGCCCACTGAACCGTGAATACGGGCCGACTCCGCCGCTGTCAGGATGGTGATGCAGGGAGAGGTTTCAGTGCACCCGTAAACGTCATACACCCCATCAATATTGGGAAAAAATTCAAGGAGCTTGCGTTTCGTTTCCTGGGAAAGCTTGTCGGCGCCTGCAGTACATTTCGTGATGGAAGACCGGTCATATTCCCATGCCCCCGGCTGCTGCATCAAAAGATGATAGAAGGCCGGAGCTCCCGAGATAACGTTTACATGTTCCCGTTCGATGGTTCGCAGCAGTTCCGCAGGATCAAAGCGACTGATAAGAACGCTCTTACCCCCCAGGGCTATCTGGATAGTCAGATGGTTATTCAGAGCAGCCGTGTGATAAAGTGGACCGACGATAACCGAAACCTGTCCGGGCCGGTCTTCTCGCCCCAGCATGGTGTTAACCAGGTTCCATAATACGTTGCCATGGGTGATCATCGCTCCCTTAGGCCGTCCGGTGGTTCCAGAGGTATACATTAGTTGACATTGATCGGATTCGGACACGGTCATGTCGTTCGGGCAGGATTTTCCCTTTGAAAGAAAGTCCTCATAATCAAGCGTGTCTCCTTTTCCCTGTGGAGACACCACCAGCCGTAAAGCCGGACAGCGTTGCCGGACATCTTCGACTACGGACTGAAATTCGGGACCATGAAAGAGGGCCACTGATCCTGAATCGTTCAACAAATAGAGAATTTCTTCACCGACAAAACGGAAATTTAAAGGCGTGGCCACGAGGCCGATACGGATTGTCGCAAAATAGGTCTCTACAAAGGGAGCCCCATTGTAGAAGAGCAGTGCAACCCGATCTCCGCGATTGAGTCCTGCCGAACGCATGGCACCTGCCAGGCGGGACACGCGATCTTCGAATGTGGAGTAGGTCATGCGGCCTTGGTCGCTGACGATGGCTTCTTTATTGGGGAATTTTGCGGCACTGTTGCTAAGTACATATCCCACGTTCATAGGCGATTACCCCCTGTTCATCGGTTACATGGTGGAGCATTCAATTACGTGAGAAAACGTTTTGCGCACCACCCGACTCGCGCAATATGAACACAACCCATCCTGATCATTGCGATAGAACGGGCATCTGAAAATGAAATAGCTTAAAAGGTAGTATAATGTACTTGAGAACAAGAAATTAAGTATCAAGAACTTGAGGAAATTTTTAAAAAAAATTCTTGAACGCTAAAAACCCTATCTTGAAAAGGTCACAGCAACTTTTTCTTGTGTTAAGACTGGCGTATTGAAGCGACAAGCTGTTTCTAGCACACCCCCGTAGTGCATGCAATATATATTGCAAGGCTCAGCAGACCGTACATACTGTGTGCCTGATTTGATTTAAAACAGGACTACCACTAGTGCAGAAAACCGTTGCCGGCCATGAGATCATCAATGGGCTCGGTGCCGGTTGGCCAGGGTGTCGTCGTTTGCGATGGTGTACTGTACCTGTCGCTCTGCTTCCGAGACATGAAAGAGTTTCTCTTCCTTCCGATCCAGGGCGAGGGACTCTTCGTAGCTGTGGGGGGCCGGGTCGCTCTTCTCCCCTCGCTCGCTGGACCAACGCAGGCGGCTTTGATGTATGTAAGGACATCGTTTTTCCCCGAACCGTTCCGGCCGACGGCGCCGATGACCTTCATGATGGTTTTTCCTCAGGATAAGCGGGGCACAGAAACGAAAATCCCCGCCGACGGTCGCGGGCGGGGATTTTCGTGTGCTCTTTATATGGTGGTTACTAGACCTCGGCGTCGCACCTCAGGCAGCGTGACGCCTCCTTGATTGCCACATCAATGGCGTAGCCGAGCTCCACCTCGTCGAAGTTGGTTTTCCGCTTCGCGGGATCCAGCTCCGGCATGGCGGCCATGGGCTGTTCGGTCGTCTCTTCGTCGATCTCGAAGGGGATATCGATTTCCTCCACCGGGGCCTCCCAGGGAGGCTCGCCGTTTCTGGCGCGGATCGCGCCGTCGATATCCTTGGCGGCCTGGTGGCCCGCCGCGATAGCGCCGACGACCGTCCACGGTCCGGTCACCGCGTCGCCGCCCGCGTAGAACTTCTCGCTGGTGGTGCGGGACTTGCTCCCCTCCGCGAGGTCGAAGCACTCCCACTTATTGACCGACACGTCGCTCTTCTTCGGGACGAAGGACAGATCGGGGGTCTGGCCGATGGCGGCAACGACTGCGTCGACGCCGAGGGTGAATTCGGATCCCTCGACGGGGACGGGCCGTCTCCTCCCGCTGCTGTCGAAATCGCCCGCCTTCATCCGCTGGCAGGTGATTCCGGCGACCTTTCCTTTCTCCACGATGATCTTCGTGGGTGCCACGAAGTACTCGATCTTGATCCCCTCATGCTCGGCCGCGATGATCTCTTCCTCCGCCGCGGGCATGTCCTCGCGCGTCCTCCGGTAGAGAATCGTCACGTCCGCGCCCAGGCGGACCGCGCAGCGGGCGGCATCGATGGCGGAGTTGCCTCCCCCGATCACCGCGACCTTGGCGCCGAGGCTCTTTTCGCCCTTCAGCCAGGCGGCCTCGTTGAGGTTGAAGTCTCTGAGGAATTCCACGCCGCCGTAAACACCGGCCGCGTCTTCCCCCTCGACCTTCATCCGCTGGCTCTTATGAGCGCCGGGGGCGAGGTAGATGTAATCGAATTTCTTCTCCACGTCTTTGAAGGAGATATCTCTGCCGACGCGGGTGTTGCACTTGATCTCCACGCCCAGGGCCCGGATGTCGTCGATCTCCCCCGCGAGGATGTTGCGGGGCAGCCGGTAGGAGGGGATGCCGTAACGGGTCATTCCACCCGGTTCGGGAAGCTCTTCAAAGACGGTCACGGCGTAGCCGCGCAGGGCCAGGTCCTTCGCGGCGGTGAGTCCTGCAGGCCCGGCGCCGACGACCGCGATCTTCTCCTTCCGGTCGACCGGAACGGCGTTGACCGCCGGACGGGTCGCGTTGTCGGTGATGAAGCGTTTGATGAACTTGATGGCAAGCGTCTCATCCAGCGTGTTGCGCCGGCACTTGGACTGGCACTGGTGATCGCAGACCCTCCCGCAGATGGCGGGGAAGGGGTTCGTCTTCATCATGACACGGTAGGCGTCGTCGAACCGGCGGGCGCGGACCAGGGCCATGTATTGGGGGACGTCCATGCCGATGGGGCAGGCGTTCTGGCAGGGCGACTTGAAGAGCGCCGAGCAGACGCCGGCCGGGCAGTGCTTGTCCCTGATGTGGGCCTCGTACTCGTCCCTGAGGGTGCTCAGGACGGGGTTGGGGGCGGTCTGGCCGAGGCCGCAGAGGGCGGCGTTCTTGATGATGTCGGCCATCTCTTCCAGGAGCTCGATGTCTCCCTCTTTGCCTCTCCCCTCGCAGATGTTGGTGAGGATCTCCAGCATCCGCTTCGTTCCTTCGCGGCAGGGGGTGCACTTGCCGCAGGACTCGTCCTGGCAGAAGTCCATGAAGAACCGTGCCATGTCGACGGGGCACATGTCC
>CAZAST010000069.1:0-10145 GCA_964487805.1 uncultured Syntrophaceae bacterium | reverse complement strand
CCGTGCGTGATCGTGACGATCTCCTGTATACTCTCCCGCAGTGGCAGGAGGTATCCAGGCTGGATGCAGCTTCGATTGAAATGAATCCAGGATTCGTGCTCGGAGAGAATGGAGAGGCGCCGCTGTGCGTCTTCAGGGTATCCGAGGCATTCGGCAGCGATGGGCGAACGCGGGGAGATGACGGATGCACCATGGGGGCCAATGTCGTTTCCATGCCGGACGGCGGCTGCCGTCTTATCGTATGTGCCGGCGTGGCGAAGGTCTCGGATGTTCCCGAGCCACGCGGAGAGAAGGGCGCCGGTGCGCCTTCCCCTCCGCAGAACGTGCGCGTCCCGGTGCGGAAATGAGTAATCAATCGAATAATCATGAACTGAGAAGATCGATGGCCGACGGCATCTGGATCACATGGGAGCGTCAGAGGCGGAACATCGGGATCAGTGCGGCTCTGGGGTGGCCTCTCTATGAGATGATCGATGGATCGCCGCGGCTGATCCGGTACAACCGCCTGATCATAAAGACGATACGAACTATTCTGCGGGAGAAACCTTCCGTTGTCTGCGTTCAGAATCCCTCCATCGTTCTCGCCCTGCTCGGTGTCCTCTGCAAGGGGATTATGGGGTATTGGTGTGTCGTCGATGCTCATAACAGCGGCCTCATTCCCCTGGAAGGGAGATCCGAAATCCTTCTTAAAATCGCGCGGTGGATTCAGCGGAGGGCGGACCTGACTATCGTGACCAACGAAGAGATGAAGGCCATGGTGGAAGCAAACGGCGGAAAGGCAGCGGTGCTTCCCGACAGGCTTCCGGAGGTTCCTTCAGTCGAACCTGCGGTGACTCGTGGCGGCAGATCTGTCACCTACATCTGTACCTTCAGCGAGGACGAGCCGTATAGGGAGGTGATCAAGGCAGCCGGGCTCCTCGATGAGAACATTATTGTGTATATCACAGGCAACCACCGCGGCAGAATCGATACGGAATCCCTCCCGTCCAATGTCGAGCTGACGGGATTTATCGATGAGGCAGCCTACTGGTCGCTCCTCGCCGCATCGGATGCCGTGATGGTCCTGACGCTGAGGGAAGGCTGTCTCGTCTGCGGGGCGTATGAAACGGTCGCGCTCGGCAGGCCGCTGATCCTGTCCGACACAAAGGCGCTCCGGTCCTATTTTAACAGGGGATGTATCTATGTGAAACCCGATTCACAATCCATTGCGTGGGGTATCCGCGAGGCGCTGCAGAGAAAGGAAGATCTGCGTGCCGGGGTCCGGGAGTTGAGCGGGACAATCGATCGGGAGTGGAGAAATATCTTTTCGGCTTTTCAGGAAGAGATAAGGGAGCTCAAGTGACTCACGGCGTGGAAAGGGGGTTTCCGAAAATATGCCACATCGTCTCCGGCGACCTGTGGGGGGGTGCCGAGGCGGTAGTGTATCATCTCAGCCGGGGATTGAAGGCGCTGGGTGTGGATACCTCGGTGATTACTTTCAACGAGGGCAGGCTTCAGGAATCCCTGCAAGAAGATGACATTGATGTATCGGTTATCGACGAGAGAACGCATGCGCTTCCGCGGATGGCGCTGAAGATCAGAAGGCATTCGATCGAAACGGGGCCAGTGATTCTCCATTCTCACGGCTACAAGGAAAACCTGGCTGTCTTTGCCGCATCCAGACTGATCCCGTCCGCGCGGCTGGTTGCGACACTGCACGGCTGGCCGGAAGTATACGGGCGGAGACTCGATCTGAAATACCGGTTTCTGAATCATATGAATCTCTCCGTCATTTCCCGGTTCTTTGATCGTCTTGTCTGTGTCTCTGAAGATGTGAAAGGAATTCTTGTCCGGAAGCATGAAAACGCCGGCAAGAAAGCAGTGGTGATCCGGAACGGAATCGATGTCCATCCCGGCGCGGTTGAGCGAAAGAGAGGGGAGGAGTTTGTGATCGGATCGTGCGGGAGATTCGTTCCCGTAAAGGATTACCCCTTCCTCGTCGCCGTCGCCGCCTCGATCCGGGAGCGAAACGGAAATGTTTTCTTCAGGCTGGCGGGAGACGGACCGGAGTTCGAGATGATCCGGAAACTCGTCAGGGCCCACAAACTGGAGGAAGCCTTTGCGTGTGTCGGCCCGGTGGATGATATGGAGGGTTTTTACCGGGGGCTGGATATGTATATCAACACCTCTCTGCATGAGGGAATTCCGGTGAGCGTCCTTGAAGCGATGCTCCACGGTCTCCCCGTTGTCGCCCCCCGCGTCGGGGGGCTGGGCGAACTGGTAACCGACGGGATCGACGGGTATCTGATCGACGGGAGGGATCCATCGCTGTATGGCGACCGGTGCCTGGAGCTTATGGAGGACTTCGAATTGTACGATTCGATGTCCCGCGCCGCGGTGATAAAGGTTAAGACCTCATTCAGTGCTGAGCGGATGGCGCGGGATTACCTTGCGTTGTATCGCACCATGGTGTGAGCGAGCGCTTTTTAGTGCGCCGCTCCATACTGCAGGAAACATGTACGCCGTATCGGAGAATGTGAATGATGCCGGATAGTGCCGGAGACAATGTGTTAAAAGAAAAGAGACACGCGATACAGGAAGAGGAGTATCTACTCCCGTATCACTATAAGGATGTCTTCGCTCCGGGACAGTCGATTGAACGGAACTCTGTCTTCAAGTTCATCGTGGGGACATTTCGCCGGGCCGGGAAAGGTCACGTGATCGATGTGGGGTGTGGCGATGGCCGGTTCTGCTTTTTTGCTAAGAACTATCTCCGCGTCGCGGGGCTCGACATATCAGAAAGGGCGCTTGAGTGGGCGCGGGTGTTCAATCCTGACGTCGCGTTTCATAACAAACGGATAGAGACCCTGAATCTGCGGGGGGTGTTCGATGGGGCGGTTGCCCTCGAAGTCCTTGAACATATCCCTGATGACGATATGCCCGCCTTCATCAAGGGGATAAGATCGGTTGTCACGGACGATGCCGTCGTTATCCTTACGGTTCCCTCGGTCAGGAAGCCTCTCGAAGAGAAGCATTTCAGGCATTACACGGAAATAACCCTGCGGGATACACTGGGACCGTTTTTCGGAGAGGTAGCCGTCACCGGTCACAGCAAAGTATCTCCCCTGCACGGCAAGATATTTTCGACGATGAATATCCTTTCACTGATCTGCTACTCAGATCGGTTTTGCTGGAAATACCCCCGTGCAGTCGATGTCATCAGCCGGGCAAAGGAGTGCTACTGGCGGCGGCACCTCCAGGAAGGACCGCCCGAAGCATGCCGCCGCCTGATCGCCATTTGTCGCCCTTAGCGTCATTGCCCCGAGGATCAGCATGATAGAAACACTCTTCATATCCGCCGTATTGCTCGTGCTCTTCGCGTACCTCGGCTACCCGCTCACGCTTCTTGCGCTTTCAGTGGTCAGGGAAAGGTCGGTCCGGCGGTCCGGCATCACTCCTTCCGTTACCGTCATCATCGCGGCTTACAACGAAGAGGCTCAGATCGAGGCGAAGCTTGAGAACACGCTCCTCATGGAGTATCCCCGGGACAGGCTTCAGATCATCGTGGTTTCAGACGGTTCGACCGACGGGACGAACCGTATCGTCGCGGAGTACGCTGAAAGGGGCGTGCAGCTCGTTGAAACGGGCGGGCGCGTGGGAAAGGAAGAGGCGCAGAAGCGGGGGCTGTCCCATGCCCGGGGAGAAGTCATTGTCTTCACGGATGTGGCGACCATGAGCGATGCCCAGTGCCTGAAGAATCTGGTCCGCAACTTTGCCGATGAGACGGTGGGGTGTGTGACCAGTGAAGACAGGGTCATCAAGGAGGACGGAAAAATTGGAGGAGAGGGGGTCTACGTGCGGTACGAAATGTGGCTCCGGGCGCTTGAGTCGCGGGTCGGATCGGTGGTTGGTCTGAGCGGTTCCCTCTTCGCGGTTCGTTCATCCCTCTGCCGGGACTTTTCCGGCGAGCTGCAGAGCGATTTCAGGACGGTCCTCGTCTGTATCCGCGAGGGCCTGCGGGGTGTGAGTGATCATCTTGTGGTTGGGTTCTACCGGGATGTCCCGGATGAATCCGACGAATTTGATCGCAAGGTGCGGACCATGGTGCGGGCCCTTACTGTTTTCTTCAGGAACATAGATTTACTGGCGATGTGGAGATACGGCATCCCTTCCTACGAACTGTTCTGCCATAAGCTGCTGCGCTGGCTTGTTCCCCTGTTCCTGCTGATTGCCTTTGTCTCCAACGCTTTTATGGTATTTCAGTCAGTGACATATCTTATTCTCTTCGTTCTGCAGATTGTCTTCTATGTGGCGGCGACGGCGGGAATCAAAAAAGGGAGAAATGAAAATCCCCTCGTGCGTGTTGTTGCCTATTTTGTCCGGGTGAACCTTTCCATAGCGATCGCCTGGTGGCGGTATCTGCGGGGGAGCCGAATTGTGAGGTGGGAGCCGACGCGGCGGTGATCAAAGCAAATAATCGGCATCCGGATGGTTGTCAGGGCACCATCCGGGCGCACCGGGATTCACATAAAAAACGGTGATACCATGAAAAATGATAAAATCAGTATATGGCGGATACTGGATGTCTCGAACACGGGGATGAGTATTGGTGTCTGGTCCACGATCGCCTGTGCTATCGTTACCGCTTTTCTCATCATCCTGTCCATCGACAGAGATCTCTATATGAAACTGGCGGAAGAGGGGACCAATACGGAGCGGTTGACCTCCATTTTCTACCTCGTAGCGGGGGTGTTGTTTCTGATATTGGGCTGGCGGAATTACCGGCAGACACATTCCTTGGAGACCCTCTTATTCCCGCTGCTGTTCGGTCTATTCTTTCTCTTCATTGCGGGAGAGGAGGAAAGCTGGGGACAGTGGCTGTTTTATTATGACGCACCTGCCGCATTCAAAGACATGAACACGCAGCAAGAGGTAAATATCCACAACCTCTCATTGTTCGCTTCATTGCTGAGTCCCCACACAGTGCTGAACCTGGTCGCATTGCTGATCGGTGTTCTCATGCCTCTCGGGTATCGCTTCATTGCGCCCCTGCGCAGGCTTGCGAATGAGATTCATTTCCCTGTTTCTCCCCTGGCGTGTGTCTTGCTGTTTTTCCTGGGCTTGCTCTATGAAAGGGCGGCGGGAGCCGTCTATCACCAGTGGGCCAATGCCGAGATTCGTGAGTTTATCTTTTCCCTGGGGTTTCTCCTCTTTGCCGTCTCGGCGTACTGGAGGAGAAACCGGTTGGAATAACGTGGCGGAAGTTTTTTCTGAAAGTATGTGAATCAGCATTTCTGAGGGTTACGGACAGTGGCAAAGATTTCTTTTGATGGAAGAAAAGGACGCGTCAGAGCAACCGTCCGACACGACAGGACAACAGGTCAGAAATCCGTCGGCGATGTAGTGCGGGAATTGAAAGAAGGGGGAAAGAAACCGGCGGGGGAGGACTACCGTGAGCGATCACTCGCGATTCATGGGCTTGTGTGCGCGCGGTGCGGGAGGGAATTCGATCATACCACCAGGCACCTCCTGACCGTTCACCACAGGGACGGCGATCACCACCACAACCCCCCGGACGGGAGCAACTGGGAAAACCTCTGTGTTTACTGTCACGAGGACGTTCACAGCCGGGGAACGCTGGGAGAATATTTCGACGGGGCTTCCAGTGGCAAGGATGCCGCGTCGGTGTATCGTGATGAGACAGCGGGAAACGGACTTGGTTCTCTGGGGGCTAAGCTGCAGGAGGCGCTCAAAAAGAAAGGGACATAGCAGCCAGCTTGGTATGCAGGCGCCGCCGATCTTTTCTCAGTTGGCTTTCCTGAAAAGGATATTCATCCAGATTGGGCGGCGGCGGATGAAGCGTGCTTGCATTCTGGTAAGGGAAACCGCCAGACGGGTACAGACTTTTTGCAGCAGATTTCTTTCCGGCGGCGGTTTGAGCCTGTTCCCGCAGTGGATACAGGGTTCCTGTTGGGAATAATCGCCATAGGGGTTTCCGGCCAAGTCCATCAGAAGAGTGGAAAGAAAGTTGGTGTATTCCGTGTTCTCGCCATGAAACCGTATCGTCTCGCAGGATATTCCTGAAAAAAGCGACAGAATTCTTTGTTCATCAAAGACGTTGACATGCCCCCACGGGGGATTTTTTTTGCCGCACGTATAACAGGTCGTCCTCCCGACCCGAAGGTCCTGCCGGTACGGGACGCCAATGATGATATGCTCCTGCGCGACGCGCTGTATCTCATCGCACGCCTTCTGAAGCAGATGCGGAGGGATGTGTTCGAGAACCTCCGAACAGAAAACGGTGTGGAAACTTCCATCAGGGAAATCAAGGCTGGTGGCATCCCCTTGGACACAGATGACGGTTTTATGTGTTATAGCGGGTTTTTCCAGATCGAGGGCGGTCACCGAATCAAAGAGGCCTGTCAATAAGCGGGAGATATACCCGTCCCGCGCCCCGATATCGAGTACCGATGGCCCTCTGTTCGGTATCAGACTCAGGAGACTCTCGATTCTCTCCTTTTCTTTTTCACTCTTTTCCATGTTTTTGGAAGACCCACCGCGAGCTCTCCTGACGGGCCCGCGCCGGCAATTTGTCACCGAGAAAAATTCAACCTCGCTGCTTTGGTCAGTCAAGGCCTTCATACCGCGACTGCGCGGTGGAGCACCCGGTAAATATTATCAATGTATCTGTCGTGGGTGTAGTATTCACGAACCTGCTTCTTGGCGGTTTCCCCCAGACGGTTTCTGAGATCGCTGTCTTCCCAGAGCGTGATGATCTTCTCCCGGAGCAGCAGGGCATTATCAGGGGGGACGACAAGCCCGTTGACGCCATCGTCGATGATGTCTCTCACCCCTGCGGTATCGGATACGATCACGGCCTTCCCGAGAAACATTGCGCCGAGGTATGATCCCTGGCCGGCGCTCCTGATGTAGCCGGATTCGATGGGAAAGACGGACAACCGGGCCCGAGCGCAGGGGGCATAGAATTCGCTGACGGTTTCTGAATTGCGGATGATATGTACATTAGGGGGGATAGGCTCTTTGCCGAATTTTTGGTTTGTCACAACCTTCACCTGAATATCCAACCCTTTGACGGCCTCGAAGAGGGTTTTGTAATCCCTGAGGCTGCTTCCTCCCGAATAGATGAATTCCTCGTCCCCCGTTTCCAGTCCCGCCAGGCTGTCGGCGCTGTTTACCTTGAAAGGAACATACGTCATTCTTTTCTTACTGATCCCCCAGTGCGTGTGATATGCTTCTATTTCGCTCGTTGATATGACGATGAAGTGATCGACTCCCATCTTGAAGACACGTGTCTTGAGCCACTCTTTCAGGTAGGAGAGGAGCCCGGACGGCGGGGCCTTCAGCCGCGGGCGGCACACAAGGGTAATCTTCCTCGCAAACAGCCGCTTGAAAAGGGACATAAAGAATATCTGCCGTGTTCCTTCCGCGAAAAACCCGTCATGATCTGAAAAAAGCACTATCTTTGCCGCGAACCAGATCATACCCGCTATCGTGGTCGGCCGCTCCATCGTTTCGACCGCCATATCCGGATAACGCCCACGGACCGGGTCATAATCCAAGTATCTTTCTATCGTCGCCAGTTTTTTCATCCGGATTTTGTGGACGGCTGCTCCGTTATCAATATCGCCACTCTCCCGTCACTCGGCACGTATCTTCCGTGCCTTCCTCCTGCCATTCTTTTCCTTAAAAGTCAATCAATACAGGCTGCCTCTTTCCGCCGGAGAAATTGATGGTTTTCTCCATATCCCTCTTTCCATTCTCTCCATGCCGGTCATTGCCTCTGGCAGCGGGATGGACGGTCGAAGGTGAATGGCAATGTCCCCGGCCTCAGAATCAAAGGGACTGTTTTCTATG
This sequence comes from uncultured Syntrophaceae bacterium, assembly GCA_964487805.1. Classification (GTDB taxonomy): domain Bacteria; phylum Desulfobacterota; class Syntrophia; order Syntrophales; family UBA2210; genus UBA6078. The sequence continues at coordinate 2,291 of CAZAST010000069.1, read as the reverse complement.
ATCAGGCCGCCCGGATTCAACCTCTCGATAAAGCGGGCGACAAACCGGTGGTATTCCGGGATATGTTCGAGAACGTCCATTGCGACAATTGCATCATACCGTTTCGTGATGCACGAGAGGGGGTCGAATTTTCCGTCATGATACGGGGCTATGCCCAGAACGTTCTTAAGATTATGGCGTTCGACCCGAAATCGGATGAAATCAGCCTGCAGAGTGTTGATCTCCAGAAAATGGACCTGGATGCCCCGCTTGGCAAGACCGATGGTGTTGCATCCCGCCCCCGCCCCGAAATCCAGAACCGTTCCATTCGCGATGATGTCGAGGGCCGGGGCGTACGGATGGACCGCGTTACCGAAAAGGTACGCCGATCCGGCCCGGTAGAACCACGTGAGCTCCCGTTCGTTCTTGGGACTGAACCATTCGAATTCACTCTGAAAGTGCTTATCGGGGTGCCTCAGGAGGTAGGGAGTCATCTCTTCTGCTGAAAATCCGGTATACGCGACCAGGTCATCAATAATTCCATGGTAGCCCGGATCGCTGCGAAGCTGCGCGAGAATCCCGCCGGGCAGGCTGTTCCCTGAGAGTGGGATAACCCGTGCCCGCAGAGCGAACAGGCTGTAAACCTTCCTGGTGATCCGATACAGACGCGGACTTTTCTGGAGCATATGTGCGAAAGATGATTTTATCATATCTTTATCCGAGGTCACCTTGGTCATCAGGTCTGTTTTTGCTGTTTGCCCGAAACGGATTCGATAATGATCTTGATGATGGTGGTACGGGACACAGCATCGTCGGGAAAGGTGAACGTTGCGTCTTCTGAGTATTGCCTCATAATGAAATCCAGCGACCGGAGTTTGTCCTCGGGTGCCTCGATCAACTGGGCTGTTCCGACGCCGATGACGCTTCGATAGCGCACCCCCCATCCGCACGCCTGAGTGTTCTTGATGATCCCTTCAACGATATCGAATTCGAAACAAACCCGGTTGTTCCGACGAAGGATATTCAGTTTTCTCCCCTCGCGCGCGCAGTGAAAATACAGCGCTTCTCCGTCATACCCGAAGCAGAGCGGAACCACATACGGCTCATCCCCGTCCGTCAGGCCGAGACGGCACACCTGACTGTGACGGATGATGGCATCGATCTCCGCCCTGTCCTTGATCTCTCGTTGTGATCTTCTCATGTGCTCTCTCCTTTGGCACGCTGAATGTTTCCTCCATATTCATAGAATATGAAAGCAGGAAGACTGCCGCTTCATTAGGGGGTAAACGATTATTTAAGAATTCCCAAGGGATTACTGTTCGACACGGTCTTGTCTCCCACCGAGGTGCCGCAGTAGACGCAGGTGTAATCGTACTTGTCACCGCCCGCAAGGACCAGGAGCAGCCGCTTGCGCACCGGCACGGCACGTTTGCACCGGGGGCAGTAGAGTTCGGTTGCGTCGAAGTCTTTGTACGTTCCCTTCATTACTGTCATATCTCCTTATCCGGTATCGTTTCCGCGTTTTTCAGCCACACCGTAGCCTCGCTGTCGCTGGGGGCCCGGTAGTCCCCCCGGGGCGAGAGCGAACCTCCCGACCCGACCTTCGGGGCGTTGGGGATGCAGGATCGCTTGAACTGACTGGTCTTGAAGAACCGGTACAGGAAGACCTGCAGCCAGTGTTTGATCTCGCCGATCGTGTATTCTCGCCTCTTCTGTTCCGGAACGGCGGGCCATGAACCCCTATTCTTGTCCCGCCACGCACAGTAGGCCATGAAGGCGATCTTCGAGGGGAGATATCCGAACCGCGTCGTGTAGAAGGTGTTGAGATCCTGCAGTTCGTAGGGGCCGACCGTTTGTTCAGTTACCTGCGCCGGCTGGTCGCCGTTCAGTCCCGGAACCAGTTCAGGGCTGATCTCGGTTTCCAAGATGTCTATCAGGATCTTCGAGGTCTCGCTGCCGAATTGTTCGGACTGGGCCACCCAGCGGATCAGATATTGTATGAGGGTCTTCGGGACGCTTGCGTTGACGTTGTAGTGGGACATGTGATCTCCCACGCCGTAGGTGCACCACCCCAGGGCCAGTTCGCTCAGATCCCCCGTTCCGACAACGAGTCCTCTCCGCAGGTTGGCGATCCGGAAGAGGTGCGATGTGCGCTCCCCCGCCTGGACGTTCTCGAAGGTGATGTCATAAACAGGATCTTCCAGGGCGAAGGGATGCCCGATGTCCCGAAACATCTGGCGGCAGCTGTCCCTGATGTTGATCTCACCCGCTTCCACCCCCAGGGATTTCATCAGGGCCCCGGCGTTGGCGTA
>CAZAST010000068.1:8714-10161 GCA_964487805.1 uncultured Syntrophaceae bacterium | reverse complement strand
CCGTATCTTCAACGAGAAGCTCGTCGCCTTTCTCGCGCGGGTGTACGGGGAATACGATCATGATAAAAAATCTTCTTGAGAAAGAAGATTGCCCGGGTTCGAGTCTGTCGCAATACATAACAAGAAAGGAGGGTTTTCATGTTTACAAAGATACTCTACCCTACCGACTTTTCAGACGTCTCAAACAAGGCCCTTGCCGCCATACTGCAGCTCAGAACAACTGCGCCCCAGGAGGTGGTCGTCATGCATGTCATCGACAGCAGGAACCTCGACACGGTGGCTCAGCATGTTCCCGGAGACCTTTTGAAGACCCAGAAGGCCCTCGAAAAGATCGCCCGGGATGGAACGAAGGAAATAACGGATGAACTCGAAAAAAAAGGATTCACGGTGAAGGTCCGCATCGAAGAGGGAATTCCCTCCAGGAACATCCTTGAAGCGGAAGAGGAAGAACGCGTCACCAGCATCGTCATAGGATCTCACGGGATGAGCAACATCAGGGAGATCCTGCTGGGATCGGTTTCAGAAAAGGTGATCAGAAAGGCCCAAAATCCGGTCCTGGTTATTAAACGACAGGAACCGGCTTGATATATTCTTGATTCCGGAACGGAAACAACACCCCGCGCCTCGTCCGTCAGACCCGGGTCAGGATACCGCCTCATTCACCGCGTGCTCCGGATCATGTACAACCCGCGCGCGTCCTTCTCCTTTGGCCCGATACATCAGGTTGTCTACCCGCGTCAGAACCGCATCGGCGCTCTCGCTGTTGCGGTATTGGGTGACGCCGAAACTGGCCGTCAGCGCCCCAACCCTGGGGAAGAGACGATGTTTCAATTGTTCAAGCAGATCGTCTGCCAGCATTGCCGCGCCTTCGAGATTCGTATTAACGGCAATGATAAGAAATTCCTCACCCCCCCAGCGGGCCAGGATATCCGAAACACGCAGCCGTTTCCGTATGAGTTCCACCATTCCTGCGAGCACCCGGTCCCCCTCTTCATGTCCGAGGCGGTCATTCACGGCTTTGAAGCGATCAATATCCAGCATGATAAGGGAAAGGGGGACACCATACCGATTACTACGGCCCATCTCACGATGCAATTCTTCCATGAAGTGACGGCGATTGAAAACGCCGGTCAATGGGTCTGTTCTTGCGAGAACCCGAAGCTCCTCCGTGAGATGCCTGCGCTCCGTTACATCACGGCTTACCCCGAGAATTGCCGCCGGCCGATTCTGATCGTCCCGCAGAAAGGACAGAACGTTCTCGATCCAGACGATCGAACGGTCCTTCCGGTATTCCTCGATTTCGATGACACGGGTTCGGTTGGGATCGGTGCCGTTCGTTTCCAGGGCCAGTTCCTCTTCCAATATCTTCGTCACTGTTTCCAGCGAATGGGGAGGCAGCACCGTGGCGATGTCCTGCCCTATCGTTTCTTCGGGCGTGGATCCGTAG
>CAZAST010000068.1:0-8649 GCA_964487805.1 uncultured Syntrophaceae bacterium | reverse complement strand
TCGGCATTCTCCCGTTCCAGATCGGCTAAACGCCAGCGCAACGCTTCCATTTCCTCATTCCGTCCCGCAGGAAACTCATTGTGGCTGTTCATTCCGATCGAATCCTTCCTGTTTCCCGTTGCCCGCCGTCAGTCTGACCGATACCTGCATGGCTGTACCGGTTGTGTCAATACCCGCGCTATATAGGAAAAGATATGACGGGATGTCAACGAAAAACTGGCCGAGGAGTCCGGCAACCGATTATCGTGGAGGGAAAAATCTGCTGCGGATCATACCCGTAAGAGATTGTTCCACGGTGTCGCCCGGAAGGGTGTGTGCCATGGCCTTCCGGCGCCCGAAGGTTAAATGAACCCTTTTGACCCTTCTCGCTCCTACCAAGACTGTTCAAGCCGGTGTGACAAGTTCTCCCCTGGAAAGCGCCCGGACAGCCACCGGGTTTGCCAGAACGACGGATGTCTCGACCTGCCGGTCCGGAATATTCCAGTACCGTTTCAAAAGCAGGTCCTTGTCGCGATTCGAGACGAGGGCATACCCGTTCATCCGATAGAAGGAGACCGCCCACTTCGCGGCGGCCCACGTTCCAATCAGAAAGGGCTTTTCGCTCATCCCTTCAAGGTGATGAAGAAGGGCAGTCCCCAGTCCCTTCCCCTGCGCCTGCGTGCGGACATAGGCGTGACGGATCAGCGTCACCTCCCCACGGTCCTGTATTCCCATAACGGCTGCGAGCGCGCCGTCCCGATCGGCTCCCCAGAACATGACCCCGCTGCGAATCTCGTCCGCCAGTTCGTCCGCGCTCATGTAGGGCTCGTGCCACCGGTCCGCAGGGATGACACCGCGGTACGCCTGCGCGGCGTCATTGATGATCTCATGGATGGCATCGAAATCGGACTTATTGCAGCGTCGTATCATTCCGAAACCTGGAGAAGTTTGAATCCCAGATCAGGGTGAAGAATTCGCTTTCCACAAACACCGGTCAGTTCAAAAAGGACAACCTCCATGATCTGCCACACCTTCACTCCCGATCGTATACACCCCGTAACCGTATGATCCCCCCTCCCGCAGGCCATGTGCAGGTGGACCATGGGAGCGCCCTCGTCATCGGGGAAGATGGTGCCGGTTCCCGTGACCTCATGCACATTCCCCAGAATATGTGTCGCCGGAATAACGGGGCGGTCGTCCCCGCGCTCGGGACCGACAACGAGTTCGCTCTCTCCGGACGCGCCTCCGGTAATGATGAGGGCCGCGGTGGTTATTCCCTTTTCGCGGGCAAACCGCTCGATCTCTTCATGAACCGTTTCTCCGTCTTCAAGCCGCAGGATGAAGGTCCTGCCCCGCTGTGCCTCTGCGTATTGCATGGTTCTCTTTCACCTCTGATGAAAAATCAGTGCCGGGAGATTATTTCTTCGGGGCCATTTACGGCGAGGGGGAGAAATATCCCCCCGTTTCGAGTTATCACTCTTGATGATACGAGTTGGCGATGGATCCGGGGCAATAGATGCTTATCCTTTGACTCTGCTCTTCAACTCACTGATCAGAGGCGGCAGGATTTTCATGAAATCCTGGGCAACAATGACATCGGAGGCCTGGAAAATATCCGCGTTCGGATTGCTGTTGATGCTTATGACATGCTTCGACTGGTCCATGCCGACAATATGGTGCATCACGCCGGAGATCCCGATTCCCAGATAGAGGGTCGGCCGAACGGTCTTCCCGCTCTGCCCGATCATCTGAGATTCCCGAGCCCACCCTTCATCAACAGGAGGCCGCGTGGCGCCCACCGCGCCGCCCAGAAGACGGGCGAGTTCTTCCAGAAGGTGCCAGTTTTCCTTGCCCCCCACACCCCATCCGCCGGCGACGACAACTTCGGCCTTCTCCAGAGGCTGTTCTCCGGCTACCTTCCGCTCAACGCCAAGAACCTCAGGCCCCATGTTCGAGTCAGGAAGATCGACAGATACGTCCTCTATTCGGCCTGCGCGCTCCTCTTTCGGCAACGCCGTCATGGCTCCCGGCATAACGGTGGACATCTGAGGGCGATGATCGGGACAGGCAATGGTGGCCACAATCCCTCCGCCCCATCCGGGAACCATCTGCAGTAGATTCCCTTTTTCATCGAGCTTCAGATCAATGCAATGGGCAGAAAGGCCTGTCCTGAGCCTCGCAGCCACACGGGGAGCTAGTTCAACCCCCATGGCGGTGGCACCCATCAACACGGTCCCCGGCTCGTGTTTCCTTATCAGGCTCTCCAATACATGCGTATACGGAAGAAGGCGATACTGTTCCAGCCTCGGGTCGTCGGCGACAAAGACTCTGTGAGCGCCGTGGTTGACAAGTATCTGTGCAAGTTGTTCACGCACCTGATGACCCATGAGGACCGCGACAACCGCGCCTCCGGCCTGAGAGGCCAGCTCGCTCGCCTTCCCCAGAAGTTCGAGGCTCACATCATGCAACTCGCCGTCCCGTTGCTCCGCAAAAACCCATACGTCCGCACTTTTCTTTTCATTCATGCATACCGCTCCTAACACTCAATCACGCCGCACTGGTATATCCGTTCCACCAGCTTTTTGACGATATCATCGACCGCGCCTTCCAATCGCTCTCTCTTTCTTTCGAACTTTCGAACATCCATGCCTGCCATTTTTGTGGGAGATCCCGAAAGTCCGATGTGCCCCGGATCTACCTGCATATCCTCATTGGAGACAATCGTGATCTCTTTCGACTCCGCCGCCAATATGCCGGTAAAGGGAATGTACCGGGGCTTATTCAGTTCTTTCCGGACGGATAGCACAATCGGAAACCCGGAAGAGAGTGTGACGGAACCGCTTTCTATCTTTTGCGTGATGACGAGATTGTCCCCGGAAGAACCCTCCAAGCCGACAACATGCATCACGTTGGGAATATTCAGCATCTCCGCAAGCTGCGAACAGATCTGCGCGGTTGAGCCATCAATCGACTGGTTGCCGCACAGGATGACATCAAAATCCCCTATCCAGCGGCACCCGGCGGCAAGGATCTCGGCCGTGGCCAGACTGTCCGAACCGGCAAAGACCCGATCCGACAAGAGAACGGCCCTGTCGGCCCCCATGGCAAGCCCTTCGCGGATAAGGGGCTGTGCGAAGGGGGGCGCCATCGACAGGAGCACCACTTCTCCACCGTGGGATTCGCGCAGGACGAGAGCGGCCTCAAGGGCGTGCTTGTCAAGGGGATTCAGTATGAGCGGAATCCCCTCCCGCTTCAGGGTCTTCGTTTCAGGGTCCATGCTCACTTTGTCCCAGTGTTTCGGATCCGGCACGGGTTTGACACACACAATAATCCTGTTCATTATCGTTCCTTCCTGTAAAACACTCGCGTTCGTATCATGTATTATTTTTTGAAAGGAGCGAGCGCCGCCCTTCCGATACCCGCCTTGGCTACCTCCGCCGTGCCTCCTGCCGGGACGGTCACCATGGCGTCTCTGAAGAGCCGCTGAATGGTATATTCTTTCATGATACCGTAAGAACCATGAATCTCGATCGCCTTCTTCGCCGCATCCACCGCCGCGTTGCAGGTATAGTACTTGGCCATACCGGTTTCCGTATCGCAGCGCATGTTCTGATCCTTCATCCAGTTCACCCGGTAGTTGAGCAGCCGGCAGATATCCAGCTGGGTGTATATCTCTGCCACGTGGAACTGGATCGCCTGAAGCGTCGCAATCGGTTTGCCGTACAGCACCCTTTCATTTGCGAATTTTGCCGCCTCCTCGTAAACCGCCTGCAGGATGCCGAGACCTACAGCCGCCATGCCGGTCCTTCCCGTTTCACTGATCGTCTTGAGGCCCACCGTCAGTCCCTGGCCCTCCGCGCCGAGGAGATTTTCTTTCGGAACTTCGCAGTTATCAAAAACCCACTCCCCCGTATTCGCACCCCGAAGGCCGAACTTGTTTTCTTTTCTTCCCAGTTTGGCGCCGGGGGTCCCCTTATCGATGATAAAGGCGCTCAGCCCCTTGGCCCCTTCGCCGGTCTTGGCCACAGTAATCCAGAAATCAGAGAGATGGGAATTTGTGATGAAACATTTCCGCCCGTTGATCACATATTTGTCGCCCTTCAATTCGGCGGTGCATTTCATGCCGATAACATCGGAACCGCCGGCCGGGTCTGTGACACCCACCGTGCCGAAGGTTTCCCCGGCCGCGAGCGGAGGAAGGTACTTCTTCTTCTGCTCATCCGTGCCGAAATCGCTGAGAGCGGCGCATGCCATGTGATGCACCTGCATGGACATGGGAAAGGCGGCGCAGACGCGTCCCAGTTCCTCCAGGACGATATTTCTGGCAAGATATCCCATGCCGACTCCGCCGAATTCCGGGGGTGTGATGATGCCGGTAATACCCACCTGCGCCATGGGTTTCATGAGTTCCACAGGGAACTCGCCGGTCTCTTCCATTTTCTCCATTTTCGGAGGAATCTCGCTCTCCGCAAATTCACGGACAGCTTTTCTCAACATCTCTTCTCTTTCGGTAAATGCGAATTCCATACTTCATCTCCTTGTCCGTTTATTGATTGTAGAGCCGCTCCGGCTCCTCAAAAGGGAACCTATAAATCGGTCCCTTCGGATCATCCCCGATCGGGAGAAAAAATTGGCCAGCCTTTTTAGCGCCAAAGCACCCCGGCCACCGGCGATCTGATTATCATAAAAAGAAACATGATGATACAAAAATCTCAATATGTCGCCACGCGACGTTCTCAATTGAAGGTTCGTACCGATTACGCATCGAACCGATCATTCTGCGTCCAGCGCCAGTCCACGGCATCCCCCGCGCGCGTTGCCTCAAGGTATCCGGCGGTGACAAAATCGTCTATGGTGCTCCGGACCAGTCGGGGATCGAACCCGGTCGCGTCGCTGAGCCGGGAGCATAGCGTACCGACAGCGCTGTTTTCGGACAGATGGTCGTTCGCACAATGACCATGAGTTTCGATCAGGTCCTCGGAGAGAAGCCGGTAGGTAAGCTGCATCCTGAAGTGGCCCCCCACCCGCAGATTATTTTCCGGCAGGCCCCGCCCTTCCCGGTAATCACGCACCTGCTGTTTCCACTCCTCCTCTATTTCCGCCTGAAACGCCGCCACGAATGCCTCCATCTCTTCAGGGGAGAGATAGGACGTTCTGACAATAGCGCGGTTTGCGTCATACCGCGTCCAGTCGTCGGTCAGAATCTCGAGGTCGTACTCCTCGATCTTTTCCCGCACATCGGTGCCGGGGAAAGGCGCAAGAAAATGGTAGCCGTATGCTATCCCCAGACTCTGCGCGAATGCCTGCGTGTCCGCGAGGGTCTCCGGCGACTCCCCCGGGAGGCCCACCATGAAGGAGGCGTGCGCGAAAATTCCCGCTTCCTTGCACAATGTGACCGCATTTCGCGCCTGATCGAGAGTGATTCCCTTTCTGACGCGCCTCAGCATCTCCGGGTTGCCGGATTCGATGCCGAAGCTGATAGCGTCGCATCCGGCATCGCGCATCAGTTTCAAAGTCTTCCTGTCGACCGTGTTGACCCGAGCGAAGGCGCTCCACGTAAAATTGAGGCCCCGGGCCAGGATCTGTCCGCATATTTCCTGAACGCGCTTCTTGTTCGAGGTGAACAGGTCGTCCGCCACGTTGATCCGGTTTATCCCGTAGGACAGGATCTCTTCGATCTCGTCCATGACGGATTCCACCCGCCGGTAGCGAACCTTTTTCCCCACCATCCGCCTCCCCTGGCAGAAGATGCACGCGTTCGGACACCCCCGGCTGGTAATGATACTTACCGGGAAACCGAGTGCCCGATAGCGCGACAGCGGGAGCAGATGCCGCGCCGGCAGGGGTATGGAATCGAGATCTTCGATTAGTTTCCTCGGTTCCGTGATGACGATTTTATCGTCTAGCCTGAAGGCGATCCCCCGCACGCCGGACCATCCGGACCGGCCGGCAAGAAGGGGAACCAATTCCATGATAGTCCGTTCCCCTTCCCCCATAACCAGGAAATCTATTTCGGGATATGTCTCAAGGGTGCTCGCGGCATCGAAGGAAACGTGGGGACCACCCATGACGGTCAGGATGGAGGGACGGTGCCTCTTGGCGGTTCGCAGGATATCCGCGGCGGCGGGGAAGTTCATGGTAACCGATGTGGACCCCACGACATCCGGCTCAAAGGTGTCCAACTCCGCTTTGAGTTTTTCCGGCGTATAGCGGGACACGATGTAATCGATGATCCTGACCCGGCACCCGGCAGCCTCAAAAGCGGCCGCCACGTAAGAAACTCCCAGAGGGGGCGCGGGGGCCTCCTCCAAGGGGTAGGGCGGGGCGATGATGGCTACCTTCATAGGCGCGCCGGGCTCCTCATCATATTCGGCACCTTCTCTTCAGAAACCGTTTCTCTTTTCCAGAGATTCCATTTCATATTGATCCATGAGAGATGTAATCAGCGCATCTTTCTCTCGCCAGAGTTGAGCCACCCACTCCTGGAACCGCCGCCTGAAGTCGGGATCACCCTGATAATCCCCATGAATAAATTCTCCGGGTATCACCCGCTTCTTCACTCGCGCCGCAATCCGTGACACGCGGCCGCAGAGGAAATCCCAGAAGGTAGCAGGGCCATCGGGGTAAAAGATCGTAACGTCGAGCAGTGTCGTGATCTTCCCCGCCATGGCGCTGACGGCGAAGGCGAACCCCCCGGCCCGCGGACGGAGGAGATGACGGTAGGGGGATTTCTGTTTCAGATGTTTCTCGGGGGTAAAGCGCGTACCCTCGATAAAATTAAGGATCGAAACGGGGGTGTGACGGTAGCGTTCGCATACCCGTCTGGTCGTCTCCAGATCGGTGCCGTTGAGTTCGGGGTGTTGTCTGAGAAATTCTTTCGAATACCGTTTCATGAAGGGATAATCCAGGGCCCACCAGGCAGTGCCGAGGATGGGTACCCAGAACAGTTCCTGCTTGAGAAAAAATTTCGGGAAGGGGATACGACCGGTAAAAATCTTGAGGAGAACGACAATGTCCGCCCAGGCCTGGTGGTTGCTGTTCACGAAATACCACTCGTTCAGACTCAGGTCATCGATCCCCTCTACATCCCACTCGATCTTCTGGGTCAGCTCCAGGACAAGCAGGACCCCCTTGATCCACCGGTGGATCGTCCCCATCAGCATGCGGGCGCAGAGGCGCTGCCAGGCGGGAAAACGTATGAGAAATTTCAGCAGCGCCAGGATATACAGGGGGATCGCAAACACAAAGGTGTTCAGCGAGGCCAGGAGAACGGATACCACTCCCAGAAGATATGGAGGCAGAAAGGACAGCATCCTGTTTCCTAAAACTTGACCGCCGGGGTCGCCTGGGCGGATTCGGGGACCTCGAAGAACTCCGCCTTCGTGAAGCCGAACACTCCCGCCAGCAGATTGGCCGGGAAGGTCCTGATCCTGACATTATACGCCCTCACCGCTTCGTTGTAGCGTCTCCTCTCGACGGCGATGCGATTCTCCGTGCCGGCCAGTTCATCCTGAAGCCTGATGAAATTCTGATCCGACTTGATATCGGGGTAGCGCTCCACGGTGACCAGCAACCTGCTCAGCGCGCTGGTGAGCTCCTGGTTTGCCTCGATCTTCTCGGGGATGCTCTTCGCCCCGCCCACCTTGGCCCGGGCCTCGGTCACGCCGATGAAGACCTGCCGTTCCTGCTGGGCGAATCCCTTGACTGTTTCAACAAGATTCGGGATCAGGTCGTAGCGCCTCTGCAGCTGGTTTTCCACCTGGGCCCATGCCGCCTTCACCCCCTCGTCGAGGGTGACAAAGGTGTTGTACGTCCCCTTGATGCCGGAATAGAACATCAGCAGGACAATCACGATCACCCCCACGGCGATCAAAAGATTCCTCTTGCCTTTCGTCATCTTTATACTCCTCCCTGACAACCTGAAATTACCTCTGTATTATTTCCCTCTTGAACAGAAGTTCATTAGCATACAATGTCCCGCGTAGCGAGGACCGGTCCCTCAAAAAATTCTGTTACTCCAGTTCGTCCACCACGCCCCGCAATCGTCTCACCGCCGCCAGATACGCCATAAAGATATCCTGCGTCTCGGAGGACGAGACTTTTTCCCCTGCCTTTATATCCAGACACCGCATAAAGACACCCGCGTCAACCGGAAACTCACGGGCCAGCGCCTCCACAACCTCCCGCCGGGACGGCGGGATTTGCCGACCCTTGAGATAGAGAAGCCCCCCAAAGATCGATACAAGGGCTGTAATCGACTCCGCTATCAGGTCCCGCAGTCTTCGGGCTTTTCCCCCGGTCTCCAGAAATCGCTCCCTCAGAAGAAGGAGCTTCCCCATGATCTCACGTTCGCATTGGAGTCGCAGATGGCACGGCTCAAACGACAGGTCCCTCAGCACATCCTCACCGTACACGAGAACATACCCATTCTGCATATTGAGAAATTCAAGGGGATAGGAATCAAGGGAGGATGCGATGAATGGTCGGGTCATAAACAGCGGGGTCGCCACGCCCTTTGTGCGCCACCGGGAAACCGCTTTGAGCGCTCTGTCCAGATGGTCGATGGCCTCCTCGGAGAGGACAATCAAAAAATTGAGATCCGATTTTCCCGGCCGGTACTCTTTCCCCGCCCCGCTGCCGTAGAGAATGAGCGATACGAGACCGTCGCCG
>CAZAST010000067.1:0-10365 GCA_964487805.1 uncultured Syntrophaceae bacterium | reverse complement strand
ATTTCATCCCCATCGTGCCACGGATTGTGTAAAAGACATGGCGAAGGGAGCGGAGATTGATGCCGAGGCATCTTTTATTCTCAGCGGGTGAAACCGCCCTGGCAATGATCCGGGACGGCGGTCTGAAGCCTGATCAGGTGAGGGTGGTCACCGGGGCCGCAGGCGGGCCGAAGTGCCTGATTCTCGGCCACCTTGACGGCGTCCTTTTCGCGAACTGGTTCGCCGGGAGAAAGATACCCCTTTTCATGGTAGGCTCTTCCGCTGCGGCCTGGCGTTTCGCCTCCGTCTCTCAGCAAAAGCCCCTGGACGCCATCGAGCGGTTTCAGACGACGTACACACACCAGCACTACTCCGAAAAACCGTCGGCGGAAGAGATCACCCGCGAAAGCGTCGCTTTTCTGAACATCTTTCTCGCCGAGAATGGAGAGAAGGAGATCCTGAGCCACCCCTCTTTCAGACTGAGTGTCATGACGGTCAGATGCCGGGGACTGGTGGCAAGCGACCGCAGAGGCGCGCTCCTCGCCGGACTCCTTATGACCGGCCTCATAAATCTTGTCAGCAGGCGTTTGCTGGGTTTTTTCTTTGAACGGATTCTGTTGCACGACGGCCGCGACATCCCCCCTTTTTTTGATATGCACGGCTTTCCCATCCGGAAGATCCCCCTCACCCCGGAAAACCTCAAACCGGCACTTCTGGCATCGGGTTCCATTCCCGTCATCATGACGCGCGTCACTGAAATACCGGGGGCGCCGAAGGGAACGTACCGGGACGGGGGAATCCTCGATTATCATATGAGCATCCCCTCCACGGAAGACGACGACGGGATCGTCCTCTTCCCCCACTATATGGACCGCGTCATACCGGGATGGTTCGACAAGCACCTGCCATGGAGAAAACCGGCACCCGTGAACCTGAAGAACCTGCTTCTCCTGCATCCTTCCGGAGAGTTCATAGAGAGCCTTCCCTACGGCAAAATCCCCGATCGAGAAGATTTCTACACCTTCAAAGGCCGGAACGCCGAGCGCGTAGATTACTGGAACAGGGCGATCGAGGCGAGCAGGAGCCTGGGCGAAGAATTTATCGACGCCGTCGAGAGCGGCAGAATCCGCGAACTGGTCCGGCCCCTGCCCGCGTAGCCTTCAACCGGGGTTTGGTTCGGAAAGGGGAAATAAACGGACGTGTTTCCCCGTGAGATGTGGGGAAGAAATCGATATCGTATCGGTGCAACGGTCATAAAACGCTGGAGTATCAGGGGAGAGGAGGGCCATGAATCACGAATCAGGGATTGCGTCTGAAGCCGGGCGGGGAACGGCGGGCGAGATATTCAGCCGCCAGAAGGCGGCCTGCCTGGAGAAGCCGTATCTGTCCCTCGCCGAGCGGCTGGAGGCGCTTGAAAAGGTGGAGCGTCTGCTGGTGGACAACCAGGAGGCGATAGCGGAAGCCATATCCGAGGATTTCGGCAACCGTTCACGCCACGAGACCAGAATTCTCGAAATCTTCCCCGCCGTCTCAGGCCTGCGCCACTCGCGGCGAAAGCTGAAGAAGTGGATGAAGGTCCAGCGGCGACATGTGGCGATAACCTTCCGGGGAGCGCGCAACCGGGTCGTCCCGCAGCCCAAGGGGGTGGTCGGGATCATCGCGCCCTGGAATTATCCTCTGTTCCTGGTGATCAGTCCTCTGACCAGCGCACTGGCCGCGGGGAACCGCTGCATGATCAAGATGGCCGCTAATTCGGGGCGGCTCGCCACGCTTCTCTATCACCTCTTTTCCGAGGCATTCGACCAGAATCTCGTGGCGATCCTTCCCGGCGTGTCTGCCGCTGATTTTACGACTCTTCCTTTCGACCATCTCATCTTTACGGGGTCGCCCGCTTCCGGGCGGACGGTGATGAAGACCGCGGCTGAAAACCTGACACCGGTTACCCTCGAACTCGGCGGGAAGTCGCCCACCATCGTCTGCGGCGATTTCGACCTCAAAAAGGCGGCCGAGCGGATTCTCTACGCGAAGTTCATGAACGCGGGACAGACCTGCATCGCCCCGGATTATCTCTTCCTTCCCGAAGAGATGGTCGATGATTTTGTGGAAGAAGCCAAGCGGATTATGGCGAAACGCTATCCTGAGCTGGATTCCGTCGATTATACCTCCATCATTGATACCGCAAGCTATGGTCGTCTCACGGCAACTCTGAAGGACGCCCGTGCGAAAGGAGCCACGGTGGTCGGTCTCATCCCCGATCGCGAATCGGACGACAGCCTCCGCAAGATTCAGCCCTTGATCGCCATCAATGGCACGGAAGAGATGGAACTGATGCGGAGGGAGATCTTCGGCCCCATCCTACCGATTAAAACCTACCGGGAGATCGACGAGTGCATCGCATATATCAACGGGCGCGAAAGGCCCCTCGCTCTGTACCTCTTCACGAATGACAAGGCTCTCCAGGAACGGGTATATATGCATACCATGTCGGGAGGGGTGTGCGTCAACGACTGCGCCATGCACGTGGCGCAGCACGACCTGCCCTTCGGGGGGATCGGCACCAGCGGCATGGGCCAGTATCACGGCTACGAAGGATTTCTGGAGTTTTCCAAACTCCGTCCGATCTTCATACAGGCCGCCAGGCCCTTGAGCGCCTCTCTCCTCAATCCGCCCTACGGCATGGTTTTCAAGATGATGTATCGCCTGCTCATGCGGTTTCGGTGGTTTTAAGAAGAAGATATCCAAAAAAAGGGGAGGGGAGCATCATTCAGACAGGAACTCTTCTATCTCGACAGACACCCCCGTGATCAGATCGCCGAGGGCCGTGTCGGATCTTTCGGGATCGCTGGTTCGCTCCCACATGAAGGGGACACACGATGCCGGCACCCCGAATACTCCCTCCAGAAGGGCAAGGGTCGCTCTCTTTCGCTCCTCAACCCTCAGGCGTTCCCCGTAGCTGTCCCCTGTCACTTCGTTGAATCCGAAGTCGTCGATGATCAAAACGCGGCTGATCGCTTTCAACCCTAGGGAGTTTTGAATGGTTTCCCAGAATGCGGGATCAGCCTTGTGTACCCCCAGATCGGCGGAATTCGCGACGATGAAGGGAGTCCTCGCGCCGGGGGCGTCCCCCAGCGGTACCGCGGGAATGTCCATTTCAGTAAGAAACCGGAGGAGGTACCCGGTTGCCTCCGCGTAGTGGTCGGTTGCAATTATTGTCACAACGGACGGATTGTTACCCAGTTGTTGCAAGACGGGGCGCCACCGGCCGTCGATGGGAGAATTTGTGAGATAGCTGTCGACGAAACGGGCGGCGCTAGCGCGTATCCGATCGTCCGGGACCGCCGGAGAGAACGCGGCCCTGATCCGCCGGACAATCATTTCAGTGTAGCCGACGGGGGTCGTGCTCCCTTCCTCCCAGGTGGGATTGACTATTTCGTTCCAGAAGTTCTCGGGAGTGACGATTCCGAGAGATGCCAGGCCGCTTCTCTCCAGTTCCCGCTTCAGGTTCTCATCCTCCGCGAACCGGACGGCTTCGGGACTGAGTGTCCCCGACCAATCGAATATGACCATCTTTTCAATCATCATTTCAATCTCCCTTCATAAACTGGAAGAATGATGTTCTCGCGCATCGGGCTGTGACTCAGAAGCTGCGTGAGTGTCTTTGATGGTGCGTTCAAAGTGTATCGTACAGGGCGTCCTTTTCAAAATTTGAGCAGGCGCGCAGCGTCTTCCATCTCATCCGGTGTCTTAAGGGTTGCCAGCATCTGAGGAGATTCTTGGAAATTTTCCAGCGCGTTGAAAAATCTATCCAGGACATCGCCGCTATATGTGGGAATCAAAAAAAGATGGGTATGGGGAATTCTCCGGCCGCGTGCGTAGAGAAAAACAAAGTCCGGTTTCAGAACATGCATCATCTTATCGGCAACGATCTTCGCCGTTTTGAATAGGCTGGTATTCTCCTCATCGTTCAATTCGTGCCACCAGGGAACATGCCGTTTTGAAATCACCAGGCAGTGCCCCTTGGTGTAGGGGTGAATATCGAGGATACACATTGATAATGTATCTTCATAAATCTTGTGGGCGGGGGCCTGACCCGCCACAATGTCGCAAAAAACACAATCGGGTTCTTCAGCCATCCCATAGCCTCCATAATGTGCGATGATGAAAAAGACGCTTTCCGGGGCGAAGATAGCACAGAAGTGATTCATATTGCTATAATTACCGGCATATCCGTAAACAAAATTTATGGGTGTAAACAATACGATCTGGACTAATGGATGAGAATTACCGGAATAATTTTCATTGTCGAAGTGAAGAAGCTCAGCCTGGGTTTCCATCGCCGTAAGACAGTTTCTTGTTTGTTCCCACCGCGGAAACCGTCCTGATGATTTATCCGACGAGGGACTGTTAAAACCCTTCTTCACTCTTGACTTTACAGATGGCATATGATTTTTTCCTCAGTAGGCGATGGGGTTCGCCGCAACCGCCACTGGGCTGATGACCCCTACCAGACAAGGTTCTGATAGGGGGTTTTTTATGGCAGAGACAACAACGCAGAACAACCTTACCGAAGACCGCCTGTTTACCGCAATCCGCCAGAGTTGTAAAAGATTTCAAATCGTTTCTCTGAACCGTCAGATCGAGATATGTAAAACACTCTTAACCGAAAACCCGCCCATCGACGTGGCTATCCTTGGTCAATTCAAGGCAGGTAAAAGCTCTTTCCTTAACGGCTTGCTGGGAAAGCATATTCTTCCTACAGGTGTTGTGCCGGTGACGACGGTTATCACACGCCTTCAGTACGGTCCGGAAGAGCGGGCAAAGGTAACATATTTCAACGGATCCCGGACCGATATCTCCCTGCAAAAACTGTCTGAATTCATCTCCGAACAGGGAAACCCAAACAATGCCAAGGATGTGGATGTGGTGGATGTGGAGACGCCGATCCTGAAAGATTATCCGGGGCTGAGGCTGGTGGACACTCCGGGTCTGGGGAGTATTTTCAGGGCCCACATGAAAACCTCACAGGAGTGGCTCCCCGAGGTCGGCGCTGCTATCGTTGCTGTGAGTTCCGACAGGCCTCTTTCAGATGACGATCTGGAACTTCTCGGGGACTTGGCGCGTCATACGCCAAACATTTTTCTCCTGTTAACCAAGGTCGATCTTCTGACCATCGAACAGCGAAAAGAGGTTGTCTGTTTCCTGGAGAGGTCTCTGAAAAAGGAACTGAAAAAGGTATACCCCATCTATCTCTTTTCTAACCGGTTGGATACAGAGTTGTATAGTGATCCCATAGCGGTGGATATCCTGTCCAAACTTTCTGTGCACCGCGACAGTGAACTCCAAAACCTGTTACGGCACAAGGTCCGATCGCTTGCCATGTCCTGCTTGGGCTATCTGGAGATCGCCAGGGAAAGTGCGCTTCGGGACGACATGGAGCGAGACGAGATTAGGCGCCGGATCCTGGACAAGCGGCTGAGTTTGACCGCCATCCACGAGGATCTTATGCTGATCGCCCGGGAAAACTCCCGCCAAACAAGGACATTTATCATGCATCATTTGGCCGGCCTGCAGATGCCGCTTCAGGAAAAATTTCTGGGAGATCTTAAGCGGGAACTGTCCCAATGGCGGGGAAATCTCTGGCTACTGACCCGTCGGTATGAGGAATGGCTCACAGACGAGATGACGACGGAAATGGAACGAATCTCTCGAAACGAAAACCGCTCTTTCCTCGGCACGCTGGAGAAGGCCCGCAATGGGTTCGATAGAATCCTCTCTTCCTTCCGTGCCCTGCTGGGTCAGAACGTTGAAAGAGTGCTGGGTCTGAAGTTGGCGGAGGTCGATTGGCCGATTGATGTGGATTATCCCGACCATCCGGATGTCGGATTTATCCGCGTTTTTGACTTTCACTTCGATCTGCTCTGGTTTCTTATCCCGATGGCACTGTTCCGGGGGTTCTTCGAGAGGCATTTTCGCGCCCTCATACCTCGTGCGGTTGAGGTAAACCTTTCACGGCTTGGCGCCCAATGGGAAGGCCGTATCAATGTGACGATCGAGGCGATGCGGAAACAGGCAATGGAATATGTGAAAGCCGAACTTGCCACCATCGAGGCCCTGATGGCGGATCACCGGGGAGACGCTGTGGAGATTGAAAACTTGATCGGAGACATTACGAGAAGACTGGATACCCTTGCCCCGAAAGAAGAAAAAAGATGATGGAAAGTCATATCAGTGAGTTCGGAACGGGCGCTGAAAAACTTTTGGGACTGAATAGAAGCAAACAATAAGATCATGGAGGACGTAGATATGAATACACGTATTGAGCTGGTTTTTGCCCGGGAAATCCTCGACTCGCGGGGGAATCCCACCGTTGAGGTCGATGTTGAACTGAAAGGAGGCGCGCAGGGACGGTCCGGTGTTCCATCGGGCGCATCGACGGGAATATACGAAGCGCTGGAACTTCGTGACGGGGATACCGACCGTTACGATGGGAAGGGTGTTACGAAAGCGGTCAATTTCATTAACGGGCAGATTGCGGAGGCCGTTCAGGGGATGGATGCGCTTGAGTACACAGCCGTTGACCGTACTTTGATCGATCTGGACGGAACTTCCGACAAATCACATCTCGGCGCCAATGCTACTCTCGGCGTCAGCATGGCAGTTGTCCGCGCCGCGGCAGATGCATCCAATGCCCCGCTCTACCGGTTCCTGGGCGGCTCGGAGGCGGTGAAGCTGCCCTGTCCCATGCTCAATGTACTCAACGGCGGCGTTCATGCCAACTGGCAGGGACCCGATTTTCAGGAATTCATGATCTGCCCCTCGGGGGCTCACAATTTTAAAGAGGGATTGCGGTGGGCGGCCGAGACATACCACGCGCTCAAAAAACTGCTCAAGAACCGGGGATACTCCGTTGGCGTCGGAGACGAGGGAGGATTCGCACCGGCGCTGAAAAAGAATGAAGAGGCCGTCGAAGTAATCCTGAAAGCCATTGAGACGGCGGGCTACAAACCCGGAGAAGATATCGTCCTCGCCCTTGACCCCGCATCAAGCGCGTTTTACGAGAAGGGATCATACATCCTCCGGACGGAGGGACGCACACTGTCTTCCGAAGAGATGGTCGACCTCTATGCGGCATGGGTCGATAAGTATCCCATCGTTGTCATAGAAGACGGCCTCGCGGAGGATGACTGGGGCGGGTGGAAAATTCTCAATAAAACCCTGGGACCGAAGGTTGAATTGGTGGGAGATGATCTTTTCGTTACCAACGTGGAACGGATCGCTCGTGGAATCTCTGAAAACGCTGCCAATGCCGTTCTGATCAAGCTGAACCAGATCGGCACCGTCAGCGAAACCATTGCCGCCATTGAAATGGCGCGGAAGGCGGGATGGGGAGCCATGGTTTCTCACCGGAGCGGAGAGACAAACGATACGTTCATTGCCGATTTTACCGTGGCCATGGGCACCGGCCACCTGAAAACGGGAGCGCCGTGCCGGGGAGAGCGGATCGAAAAATACAACCAGCTCATGCGAATTGAGGAAGAACTGGGCAAGAACGCCTTGTATGCCGGTCGGGCGGCATTTATCCGATAAACGCGGGTTTGGAAGGCCAACGCTCGGCATGTCTGATTGTTGTTTACGCGGACGGGACGGAAAAGCATGCCCTTTGTCGGGAGAGAAAAAGAAACGAGACGGATCGTACGGGCGCTCGAAAAAGGCGGCAACATCGTTGTCACGGGAAATTTCGGAATGGGACGGACGAAGCTGGTCCGGCACATTTCGGATCTGTACAAAAAGCGGTGGCGGTTTGTATTTGTTGATTTTTCGAAGACCCCTGGCCAAGTAAGCACGGATATTCTGTCAGAGATATCACCCGAAAAACGATTCGAACGTTCCGGCCAGTACCGGCGATATAAAACACAACGCCATCGCATTGCCACTGCCAAAAGTAGCGACGGAAGGCAGGTGGTCTTCGTTCTTGATAATATCGAAAAGGTCACTCCGCAGAGATTGGCCCTTATCCGCTATCTTTACTCGGAGAAACGATTTCTCTTTATAGCCATAACGGAAAGCTTTTTGCGGGAAAGAGATTTCTTTCTCCTGCGGGCCGAATTACTGCCCGAACATGTCATCAGGCTCGGGCGGATCAGCCGCAAGGATTCAAAGGAATTTTTCCACGCGGTATCGGAAAAAAATGAGTTCCGGTGGGAATCTGACCGGATACGCATGATGGCTGAAATGGCCCGGGGATACCCCCTGAGCATGCGGGAGATGGTATCAAAAGAAAAGAGGTCGCGAAGGAGACTGCATGCGGTGGGCTGATGGGATGCTGGGGGGGACCGGTAATAACCAATACCTGCCTCCGTTATCCAACCCTATTCACAAGGGTGGCCATCTCGTAAGCCCCACCGGCTGTGTTCCTATCTACCCTCTATCAGGCTGGCTAGTCCCCGGGAGACCGCTTCGGGGTCGGGCGCGGAGCAAATGGCGGAGACTACGGCAAGACAATCGGTCCCCGCCTCGACCACCCGGGTGGCGTTGGATGGGCTGATCCCCCCGATGGCAACGAGGGGGTGGCGAGAGAAGGCCCTGACCCTGGCCAGGCCGTCGAGACCCCAGGCCCCCTTCGTGTCGGTTTTCGTGGGGGTCGAGAAGACGGGACTGACCCCGAGGTAGTCGCAGTCGAGCCCCTCGGCCTCTTCCACATCCTCCCACGTCTCCACCGAAAGGCCGACGATCTTGCCGGGGCCCATGAGCGAACGGGCCATGGCGTAGGGCATGTCATCCTGCCCCACGTGGACCCCCTCGGCCCCGACGGCGAGCGCCACGTCGACGCGGTCGTTGATAATCAGGGGAACGTTATAGGGGGCGAGGATCTCCTTGATCCTTACAGCCTCCTCAATGAAGTCCCGTGTGGTCTGATCCTTCTCGCGGATCTGCACGTAGCGGGCTCCACCTTTCACAGACCGGAGTACCACCTCTTCAAGGGACCTGCCCCCGCACAGGGCGCGGTCCGTGACCAGATATAGTCCCTTCATGGTTCCGCTCCTATCCTGAGGCGTTCCTTCAGATCATTCTCGGAAAGGCGAAAGAGGGTGTCCAGAAAGGCGACCTGGAGGCTCCCCGGTCCCCTGGAGCTTTCGGCGGCGATCTCCCCGGCGATCCCCATCACCGCCATCGCCCCCGCTGCGGCCGCCGGAAAGGAACGATTCACGGCGGCGAAGGCCCCGCACAGGGCGGATGCCGTGCAGCCGAGGCCGGTCACCCGCGGCATCATGGAATGGCCGTTTTCGATGGTTATGACATCTCCGCCATCCACGATATAATCCACCTCTCCGCTGACGCAGACGGTGCTCCCCGTTTCTTTGTTCAAGGCTTTGGCCGCCTCCAGCGCCGCTGCCGATGTATCGGAACTGTCGACCCCCTTCGTCCGAGCCCCTTGCACAGCGAGCGCCATGATCTCCGAGGCGTTCCCCCGGATGATTGACGGCGCGGTGGTTTCGATGAAGTCCCGGCAGGTCTTTGTCCGGTAGGTGGTGGCTCCGGCCCCCACGGGGTCGAGGATTACGGGGATCTTCAAATCGCTGGCCCGTTCGGCGGCACGGAACATCGCCGCCACCCACGACCTGCTCAGGGTCCCGATATTGATCACCAGGGCGCCGGCGATCCCCGCCATCTCCGCCACCTCCTCCTCGGCGTGGGCCATGACCGGGGAAGCCCCCAGTGCCAGAAGCGCGTTGGCCGTATTGTTCATCACCACGTAGTTGGTGATGTTGTGGACCAGGGGGGCCGCCTCCCTGATCCGCGCGACATCGGTGTAGATAGTCTCTGCTGTAATCTTCATGAACCTTCTCCTATCTTTCCAGTATGGCCGTCACATCCACCTTCTTCTCGATAAGACCGTACCGGAGGGCGAAGTCGGCGAATGTCTGCCATTTTTCTTTATCGCACTTCTGATTGTGAGCGTAGAGGGGACGGGTGATCTCGAAGGCCTTCGCCTCCATCTCCCGCGGGGCATCCGGGACGGCCGCAAAGTAAGAGGCAAGGGACTTCTCCGGATCGTTTCGTGTACGTGCGATGGCCCGATCCACCGCGCGGACAAACCCCTTGAGTGCCCCGGCTTTTTCACCGGCCGTTCTTTCTCCGGCAATGAAGACCAACTCGTCGTAGTCCGGGATACCCCACTCGTTCAGTTCAAAATAGCCCGCCCGGTATCCCTTCTCCTCCAGCTCCACTACCTCGTAGTTTTTGTAGGGGCCCATGATCGCGTCCACCTTCCGCGCTACCAGGGACTGAACGATGGCGAACCCCACGTTGATCGGCTCATAGCGATCGATCCCGTTGATCTGAGCGAAGGCTTCCATGAGGACATCCATCATCCCGGGGACGGTA
>CAZAST010000066.1:0-10574 GCA_964487805.1 uncultured Syntrophaceae bacterium | reverse complement strand
CCCGTGAGAATTCAGGAACAGGTCATCGCGCCGGTGGGGGAAAGCCGGCCCAATTGGCAGATCATTTTTGACATGGCTCGCCGCATCGGTCTGGAAAAAGAATTTCCGTGGCGGACTGCCGAAGAGGCGATCGATTATCAACTCGAGCCGGCCGGCATCACCGTATCGATGCTGCGGGAAAAACCGAAAGGGATCATGGCAGAGCCTGTGAAATATGAGAAGTACAAAAGCGATGGATTCGCGACTCCTACCGGTAAGGTCGAATTCTTTTCGGAACAGTTGAAAAACCATGGCTACGATTCCGTTCCTTACGTCAAGGGGCCTCTCGAAGAACCTGTCAGTTTCATGGATCAATCAGAACAATATCCCATTCTTGGAATCAGCGGAGCGCGCAACAAACGATTTGTCAATTCTCAGTACCGAGGCATTCCATCCCTCGTACAGAGGAAAAAGGGGTGCGTGATTGACATCCACTCCGATGATGCGCAGGAATATGAAATTATCCAGGGGGATTTGGTACAAGTAGAAACGCCTCGAGGTTGTATTCGGATGAAAGCCAGGATCTCGGGCGTTATTCGTCCGGGGATGATTCGCGTTGCCTGGGGGTGGGGCGATCTGAATCCTGATTATAATCTTAATTGCCTGACCGATGACGATCGGCGCAACCCGGTGATTGGAACTCCGTCGGGTCGAAGTTTCATGTGCCGGATCTCAAAAGTGTCATGAACTAACGGTTCGTTTTCCTTCCATGAAAGGAACTTTCTCTTTTACGACGGGAGCATAAGAAAAAGGTAACGCTATTCTCTTGATCGCCGTTCATCAGGTTTTGTTCCCGAAGAAGGTTTTGAAGGATTTTGCGAAGGAAAAGGCCAATCCGCCGAGAACCCCGAAGATGAGCGTGTGCTTATGATAGGATCTGATGTTTCCCCCCGTGAAGATATTGAATTCCGGGGAAAAGGTGCTCAGATAGTAGGCGAGAGAGGGAAGTACGATGAGGCCCGCGAATAAGATTACGGAAAGGATAAAGGCTGAATCCTTACAAAATAAGAGGAAGAACGCCTTTATATCGAGAATACGGGTTACCCTTTTCAGCTCCGTCTCTATCTCTTCAATTTCTGTGAGGATTTCTGCGCATTCTTTGAACATTTGACCAAATAGCCTGAAATCATTAAAGGTTACTGCTTCCACAATATCCTTGAAGGTCGATTGGATGGTTTTTAACCGCTCATAGGTAACGGTCGGGAAGAGCCGGGAGCGGGGATCTATGGAAATCCGTAAAATGGCATCAAGTCGCTTGTGTATTATCTGAACGGTATCAACGAACTCCGCCTTCCGGCGCGCTTTTGCCCTGCGGCAGGTGCTGATTACTGAATCGCCGAGGTCGCATATATCCATATACCCGAAATAGCTGTCAGCAGGGGCGAAGTTCCGCATTTTTGTCAGGAGGGCTCCTGCTTTTTCCGTCTCATCATCACCTTCAACCAGGAACTGCTCGAGAGAGGAAAATTCTCTCTCGGCATCGTACGCGCGTTGCTGCGCCTTTTGGCGGGTTTCCGTGAGAAGTTTCTTGAGTTCCGGATGTATCACACTGTTGAACGGAGCCAGATCCGGATCGATCAGGGCCTTGATGTAATATTCACGGTTCATCCGGATGAGGCTCATGAGGCGGGTCAGTGCCATATCCAATTTCCCCTGCCTGAAGTTCAAAATGATTTCCTGATAGGTTACTTCCGGAAGGTAGGGATGGATGCTTTTTATCTCCCGAATCTTCTGCAGGGCGCTTTCGGAGTTCCCGGCAAGATTGTGGAGTCGGAAGAGGAGAAACAGGATAAAGATTTTTTGAGGCACTGTCAGCGCGTGTCGCAGGGCCGTATCCAGATATTGCTCGCTTCGTGGGAGACTTCTTTTTTCTATATTCAGGAAGCCAAGCGCGCAGTAAGTTCTGTAATCATGGGGATATTTCTCCAGGCAGGTCTGCAGAAGCGATTCAGCCCGGGAAAGGTTGGATACGCGGATGCAATCCTCCGCCAGCCAGAGAAGCTCCCCGGTCCCGTCCCTTCTATCCTTGGCTGCGACAACCGTGTTCCAGTCACTGCTGCTATTGTCCCAGACAGTTTTAAAGAAACGGAGCTGAAAGATCTGTTTCAGCTCATAGAATCCAATCCCCGCCGATGGCTCCTGGTCGCCGGATTCCGCCTGAACCAGAACCGTTTCGCGGATTATCTCTTCCGGGCTTTTCAGGTAGGAGTGGAACATGGTGCCGATCTGCTCGAAGGAGAGATGTCCCAGTTGATTTAACGTATCGGTAATACTGGTCAGATGTTTGGAGGGACAGAGATGAACCGGATGCTTTTTGCTCCCGCAGTAAAAACAGGGTGGATTGCTTCCGTGAGACAGCGCTTCCTGGTACGGGAAGAGGATTTCGCCTTCTTTCTGCTGATAGTCATGGGGCGCTATGGTGAAGAATGGCAGGTTCTGATCAGCGTCGGGAGGAATCGCGTTCGTAATCAAAAGCCCCTCTTCCTGTATCAATTCATATGCTGAAGGGGATATGAATATGGCTCCGGGATGGAATGCGTTCCACTCGGGTCGTAACCCTTCACGAGCCAGCCTGTCGATTCCTTGACCGGGACCTGCGTCAATGATGATCTGAAGCGGCACGACGTCATTATTTTTTATGTTTTCCCTGAGAAATGTGTACACATCAGTGGCCACATCCATCACGACAGAAAGCCTCTTCGCGGTGAGTATGACGGATCGATCCTCGGCGATCCCTTCACCGTCAACCCTGTTGTTCCAGAAGAAGGCCCGGGTCTCAATGAGTTGGTTCCAGAGAGGAGCGAAAGCCCCTGTTTGCAGTTCCAACAACGGCCTCATGTACAAAACCGGCGTCCTGGTCGGGGCAATATCCGTGCTTTCCTCCCAGATAACCCGATACACCGACGGACCGTCCGGGTCATTATTCTGTCCCGGCATGTCAACCGCTTCAAACTGAACGGAAGGGATGGCGTTGACCCGGGTAAAGACATTGCGGGAAATGAAAATCTGGTTACTTCCCGCGAGCCCTGTAATCTTCGATGCTATATTGACCGCGTTACCGAATATATCCTTGTCTTCAACGATTCCCTCGTCAAAGTGGACGCCGATTCGCACATGAATCTTGTGTCCTCCTCCGTTCCGCCGGTTATATCGACTGAACTCCTTCTGTACCTCTATGGCGGCTTTTGTCGCCTCTCGCGGATCAATAAAATAGGCCAGAATCGAGTCGCCCAGATTCTTGACGACCGTACCGCCGAATTTGGTAATGGCCATGGAGGCGATGTTCTCGTGCCGCTGGAGCATCTGACGCCCGGCCAGATTGCCGTGTGATTGAAAAAACCGTGTGGATCCGATGATGTCGGTAAAAAGGACCGCTATCTTCTGTATGGATTTCCCTGTATGCCCGGGATGCTGCATATGACTGTGCAGATCAGTGCCGGTTTTCAAACGGTTCACATCCGTGGTGGGGTTCATAATTTATGTCCTTCCTCTTGTATCTTCGGCACTGGTCCCCCAAAACTTGAATGGTTTGTGCGTGTGGCTGAGCACTTTTATTGCGGAGTGATTGCGGTCAGTTGAAGCGGTGAGACGGAGTGCGGCCGGTATTCTGCGTTACAGAATTGTCAAACAATTGATCAACGGGTTTCACGATAGATAAGAGGGCGTCAGAAAATTGTACGGGAGCGTTCCTCTCCTCTCCCGAGGGCCGGATAGACGGTGAGGCGACGGAGTCCGCCTGAAAGGCGCTGGTGAGGGGGGGGTGTCACGACATGCCTTGGCCCGCAAGGAACGGGGCGGGGGACAGAGAGCTGGTTCCGGATAGAAAGAGGACGGTCTTCCATTATCCATCTCCCACGGAGCGGTGATCGGAGAGCGCGTATGTCTTTCGGGACAAAGACCTATCTCGTCAGTTTGGCGGCAATAGCGGCGACGTAACGCCCCTGAAAGCGCGCGCCCTCCAACTCATTTTCCGTCGGGGTTCGTTCCCCGCTGCTCCCGGCGATAGTCGAGGCGCCGTAAGGAGAACAGCCGGTTATCTCGTCGGATCGCGACTGGCCTTCAAAACTGTAGGGCAGCCCGGCAATGATCATCCCCTGATGGAGAAGTGTGATGTGGAAACTGAGAAGGGTGGATTCCTGCCCCCCGTGCTGAGTTCCGGTGCTGGTAAAGACGCTCCCCACCTTCCCCACGAGGGACCTCTTCGCCCACAGACCGCCCGTCGCATCGAGAAATTGGCGCATCTGTCCGCACATGTTCCCGAATCGTGTCGGTGTCCCGAAGATGATCGCATCGGCCGAGGCGAGTTCGTCGACCCGGCATACCGGGACGGAGGCCAGAGATTTCTGCACCTCAAGGGCCCCCATTTTTTTGAGCACTTCCTCAGAAAGCGTTTCGGGGACGCGCCGCAGGATCGCTTCGGCGCCCTCCACCCCTTTCACCCCCTCGGCCACCGCCTGCGCGAGGCGATGAACATGACCATACATCGAGTAGTACACTACAAGAACATCCATGATATTCTCTCCTTTGTCCGTTCTACCGGTTGGTCGCCACGATCCGTCCCATAGGGAAATACCGGCGCTTCATCCCGCATGAGACTCGTGCGCGACTAGATCTGAAAGACCCCTATGAGGGATAGTCCCGACAGCAGGTTGAGCAGCAGCATCGCAACGGTCAGGCGCCCGGCCCACCGGTGCAGCGGCCGCATCCTCGCCCCCCCTGTTTTCATTTGCAGCCTTCCGATCAGGTAGGTGCACGACGCGGCAATGCCCACGGCGAGACCCAACCACGCGTGCGGTATGGAAAAATGCGGCCCCCCTTGCCGGTACACCATGAAGAGGGCAGTTGCCAATCCGAGAAACACGCAGATAAGAGCCACCGTTTCACAGCGGCGATGAACCCGAAGCCACCAGGACCTGCCCCGCATGAACATGGCAGTGGCAATGCCGACAGCCATGAGACAGAAACCCGCGATCATGAAGCCCGCGTGAATAAAAAGCATAGGGTGTTTTCCTTGATCTTCAGGCTATTTGGAGATGGTCAGTTCTCCCGCCCTGGATCCGTAACGGTTACAGTCTGCCGTGGCCTTCAAGACATCCCCCATTTTTGCCTCCAGAGGATAGGTGTACGTGAAGGATGAGCCCTCAGGCTGGCTGGTATATGTATGGGTCGCGGTGGTTTGACCGTTTTTTGTGATGGTAACCGTCTTGATATAGTGTTTCTCCGGATTCGATACGCTGTGTGAGATGGAAACGGTCAGTGCCTGAGCGTCGGCATTGTACTGCAGTGTCACATCCCCGGGACCGTGCGCCCGTGCTGGAACGGGCAGCAGGGCAAGCGCCGGAAAAACAAGAAAAAGACAAACGATATACGACACATGAAAGACTGATCGGTAACGGGACATAGGGCCTCCTGTGCTCTGGTAGTTTGGAGCGGTGTGCTCCGGCCTCTCTCAGCCCCCCGCCGTTTGCGGAAAGGCGGTATTGCTGTAGAGGTATTCAACCTTCTCCTTATGTTTCATCTCTTCTTGTGCCATTCTGAGCAGCATCGTCCTGGCCTCGCTGTCCGGATGCAGATCGGCGAGGGCCCGGTAGAAATGGTAGGACTGGAGTTCCCGGTGAGCCGCGACAAGATACACCTCGGCGCTGTTCATGTCTTTTGTCGTGTCAGGTTCCTCCAGATGCTCCGCTATCTTGTAATCGACGACATCCGTGAGACGCAACGATTCGGATTCGTAAAGTCCCGACCGGTAGCCTTCCAGAAATTCCCGGTGCTTTTGTTCCTCCCTTGCGAGAAAGGTCAGGGTGTCTTTGACGGTGGGGTCCTCGATCCTTTCCGCCAGGCCCTTATAAAAGTCGTGGGCCTGTATCTCTCTGTCGATTGCAATGTCTATGAGACTTACCAGCTTCTTATCGTTCATGTTTGATCCTCCTCGGATAGATTCATACCATCGGGTAGCCGGCTTTTTGGAATGGGTATGCGGATTCAGAGGGAAGGCGTATGAGTGCGCTGGGCGAGTGTCTCCGAGCGAGGAAAGAGAGGTCGAGTGCAGTATGACAAAAAGCGGACAGTGTGTCAGACCGGAACCCGGCGGGCACGCCCCGGGATTTCTCACCGGGGCATACCCTTGGGAGTGAAATGACGGGTGACTATTTATCGACCTCTTCAAAATCGGCATCGACCACATCATCGTCGGCCTTTGCCGATCCGCCCTGGGCGGCTTCTTCGGAGGCGCCCCCGGCAGCCGCCTGTTCTTTGGCGGTCGCCTTCGCGTACATGGCCTCCGCCAGTTTGTGCGATGCCTGCGTTGCTTCTTCCTGAGCCGACTTGATGGCGTCGATATCATCCCCCTCCATTGCCTTCTTGAGTTTGGAAATGGAGTCTTCTATCCGGGATTTCTGATCGGCGTCTATCTGGTCTCCCATTTCTTTCAGGTTTTTCTCGGTGCTGTATATCATCGAGTCCGCCTGATTCTTGAGTTCGATCAGTTCCTTTTTCTTTTTGTCCTCTTCGCCGTGGGCCTCTGCATCCTTGACCAGTTTGTCGATCTCTGCCTCGGAGAGGCCGCTCGACGCGGTGATCTTGATGCTCTGCTCTTTTCCCGTGCCTAAGTCTTTCGCCGATACGTGAACGATCCCGTTGGCGTCGATATCGAAGGTGACCTCGATCTGCGGCAGTCCGCGTGGTGCCGGGGGGATACCGGTCAGCTCGAATCTCCCCAGCGTTCGGTTGTCCGCAGCCATGGAACGCTCCCCCTGAAGAACGTGGATGCTCACCGCCGGCTGATTATCCGCTGCCGTGGAGAATATCTGGCTTTTCTTCGTCGGGATGGTGGCGTTCTTCTCGATCAGCTTTGTCATAACCCCTCCCAGGGTTTCGATGCCGAGGGAGAGCGGCGTCACATCGAGGAGAAGGACATCCTTCACGTCGCCGGCCAGGACACCGCCCTGGATGGCGGCCCCGATGGCAACAACCTCATCGGGATTCACCCCTTTGTGGGGTTCCTTGCCGAAGATCTCCTTGACCTTCTGCTGTACGCGCGGCATGCGGGTCATCCCGCCGACCAGGACCACTTCGCCGATCTCCGACGCCTTCAGCCCTGAATCCTTCAGCGCCATTTTGCAGGGTCCATCGAGTTTGTCGATCAGATCGGAGACGAGCATCTCCAGTTTGGCCCTTGTCAGTTTCATGTTGAGATGCTTGGGGCCCGACGCGTCGGCCGTGACGAAGGGGAGGTTGATGTCGGTCTCCATGGAAGTGGAGAGTTCCATCTTCGCCTTTTCCGCCGCTTCCTTGATACGCTGGAGAGCCATTTTATCGTTCCGCAGGTCGATCCCCTGATCCTTCTTGAACTCGTCCGCGATGTAGTCGATCAGTTTCTGGTCGAAATCCTCCCCTCCCAGGTGGGTATCGCCATTGGTCGACTTCACCTCGAAGACGCCTCCTCCCAGCTCCAGGATCGATATATCGAATGTCCCGCCGCCAAGATCGAAGACGGCGATCTTCTCGTCGTTT
Source organism: uncultured Syntrophaceae bacterium (assembly GCA_964487805.1). Taxonomy (GTDB): domain Bacteria; phylum Desulfobacterota; class Syntrophia; order Syntrophales; family UBA2210; genus UBA6078. The sequence continues at coordinate 3,023 of CAZAST010000066.1, read as the reverse complement.
TTCTTGTCGAGACCGTAGGCAAGGGCCGCGGCGGTCGGTTCGTTGATGATGCGCAGGACGTTGAGTCCCGCGATCTTTCCGGCGTCCTTCGTCGCCTGCCGCTGCGAGTCGTTGAAGTAAGCGGGAACCGTGATGACCGCGTCGGTCACCTTTTCTCCCAGGTAGTCTTCGGCGGTCTGCTTCATCTTGGTGAGCACCATGGAAGATATCTCCGGCGTGCTGTAATTCTTCCCTCTGACGGTCACCTGGGCGTCGCCGTTCTTTGCCTCCGTAATCTTGAAGGGACTGATGGTGATGTCGTACTGGACCTCCTTGGACGAGAATTTCCGTCCGATCAGTCTCTTGACCGCGTATACGGTATTCTCCGGGTTGGTAATGGCTTGCCGCCTGGCGGCCTGGCCGACCAGACGTTCACCGCCTTCGGTGAAGGCGATTACCGACGGCGTGGTCCGGTTCCCCTCCTGGTTTGCTATGACGACCGGGTCGTTCCCCTCCATAACGGCAACGCACGAGTTTGTCGTCCCCAGATCGATTCCTATAATCTTTCCCATTGTAATGAGACCTCCTCAGTTAATTAAAGTTTCTCTGTGTCTGTATGTTTCAGGACGGATACCTTTGACGGTCTGAGCAGTCTGCCATTCAGGAGGTATCCCGTTTCAAATTCTTCGGCAACCGTGTTGTGCTGTCCCTGCTCCCCTTCCACCTGCAGCATCGCCTCATGAAAGTTTGGATCGAATTCCTTGCCCACCGCGTCTATCTGTTCCACGCCGTGTTTTGCCAGACAGCTCATCAGTTGCTGTCGCAATATTTCGAGCCCTTTGCGGAAGGACTCGAAATCATCGGAATTGCAGGCATGGACTATCGCCCGGTCAACACTGTCCATGAGGGGCAGGATATCCCGGAGCAGGGTTTCGTTGCCGTATCGGATCGTGTCGGCCTTCTCGCGAACAGAGCGTTTCTTGTAATTTTCCAGTTCGGCGACCGCACGCAGATACCGGTCGTAATTTTCGGCAGCCTCTTTCTCGGCCCTTTCCAAGTGTGCCGCCAGATCCTTTTTCGAAGCCGGTCTGGAGTGGGCGGACTCCCGCTTTTCAACGCCGTCCCGTTCATCGTGATACTGGTTTCTGTCTTCGTTCGTTTCTTCTACCATGATCTTCCGTGTATCCCTTATTCTTTCCCCGGTTTTTTGAAAAGCCGGTAGTCAACCATTTCGCAGATAACGTGCCCCGCCGTAATGTGCGCTTCCTGGATCCGGGGCGTGCTGCCGGACGTAACATTGAGGCAGATGTCCACCATTCCCGCCATCTTCCCTCCGTCCTTGCCCGTAAAGGCGATGGTGGTCATCCCAATCTTTGCCGCGGCCTGAAATGCCTTCAGCACGTTCGGCGAAGAGCCGCTGGTGCTGATTCCCCAGGCCACGTCACCTTCGCGTCCGATAGCCCGTATCTGTTTGGAAAATATCTCTGAAAAATCATAATCATTGGCGATGCTGGTTATCACGGAGGTATCCGTGGTCAGTGCGATCGCCGGGAGTGGCGGCCGTTCGATAAGGAACCGGTTTACGAATTCCGCCGCAAGGTGCTGTGCGTCGGCTGCGCTCCCCCCATTTCCGAAGAGGAGAATCTTGTGTCCCCCGTTCAGGGAATTCGTAATGACATCGACAACCTTTACGAGACGTGAGAGATTTTCGTTGGCGAAGACCTCTTTCACCCGGCTGCTTTCCCGAAATGAACGAATGATTATATCTTCAATATCTTCCACTTTCTCTCCGCTGTTTCCGTCTTGCTCCGTAATATATTTATCGCATCCCCGGATGTCAAGGAAGGGGCGTGAATAGTTGGAAAAATGGGATTGAAAGAATCACCGAGACATGCTAGAGGTTCCTTCCACATTGCGTAAGGGAGTGCGGCATGCAGAAAAAGTATAACCCGTCGAAGATAGAGGAAAAATGGCAGAAGCTCTGGGAGCGTGAAGAGACCTTCGCCGTCGGTGAGGACAGTGCGAAGGAAAAATATTACCTCCTCGAGATGTTTCCCTATCCCTCCGGACGGATTCATATGGGGCACGTAAGAAACTATACCATCGGCGATGTCGTCGCGCGTTACAAGAAGATGCGGGGATATAACGTTCTCCATCCCATCGGATGGGATTCCTTCGGCATGCCGGCGGAGAACGCCGCCATCCAGCACGGAATCCCCCCGGCGAAGTGGACCAACGAGAATATCGATTCCATGAAGAAGCAGCTCAAGAGGATGGGATTCAGCTACGACTGGGACCGGGAGTTATCCACCTGCGAACCGGCCTATTACCGGTGGGAGCAGCTTTTTTTCCTCTGGATGTACGAGAAGGGCCTCGCCTATAAGAAGGGAGGGTCCGTCAACTGGTGCCCCGCCTGTAAGACGGTTCTGGCGAACGAGCAGGTGGAGGCGGGACTCTGCTGGCGGTGCGGCAGCGAAGTTACCGAACAACACCTCGATCAGTGGTTCTTCCGCATTACCGCCTATGTAGAGGAACTCCTGGACTGGTGCGATAAACTGCCGGGCTGGCCGGAGCGTGTCCTCACGATGCAGCGAAACTGGATCGGCAAGAGCCACGGATGCGAACTTGTCTTCCCCATGGCCGATTCCGACGATGTCATCAAGGTCTTTACCACGCGGCAGGATACCATTTTCGGCGCCACGTTCATGCTCATTGCCGCGGAGCATCCCCTGGTGATGAAACTCGCGGCGGGGAAATCGGGTGAACAGGATGTTCGTGACTTTGTCGAGCGCGTCAAGAAGCAGGACCGGATGATGCGGACCTCCGATTACTATGAAAAAGAAGGTGTTTTTCTCGATTCCTATTGCCTCAACCCCGTGACCAACAAGCGGATGCCCATCTACGCGGCGAATTTTGTCCTGGCTGATTATGGAACGGGCTGCGTCATGGCTGTTCCCACCCACGATCAGCGCGACTTCGAATTCGCCGAGAAATACGGGCTCGAGAAGATCGTGGTGATTCAGAATCCCGACAATCCGCTGGAT
>CAZAST010000065.1:0-10585 GCA_964487805.1 uncultured Syntrophaceae bacterium | reverse complement strand
TTGTAATTTAGAATAGAGACCGGCCATCTTTTCATAATCTTTATCAGTCCGGTAGAGAATCCTGATACTCTTGCCGATCAGTTCATCCTCATCCCACCCGAAGACCGTTTTGACTCCGTTGTTTGTAAATGTGATGCGCCTGTCTCTCAAACCAATCACAGCATGGGGGATTGCCGCCAGTATGGACGCTTCTATGGTTTCGAGTTCTTCTTGTTTCTCACGTGATGTAACCCTTTCAGTAACTTCAACCACATTACCGAGAATTGCTGCCTTGCCTTCATATTCAGTTTTTCTTACAACTTCTTCTATCCAGTGAATTACGCCGTCTTTCGCAATAAATCGAACCTCACAGGACGACAGGTGATCCCCCTGTAAAATTCTTTTTGTATCCTTCATGACCATCATGCGGTCATCGGGGTGAATAAAGTTCATGGGATCTTTGCCGATCAACTCCTCTCTTGAGTAGCCTGAAATCTTTAAGACATATTGATTAACATGCCGAAATTTCCCATCCTGAACGATATAAAGACCCTCGCCTTTTCTTTGCGGGGCACCACCTCTATCTTCCTCTCTGCGCCCACACCGCTCCACCTCCTCGTATTCACAGATTGTTCGGCGCGTTTTGCTCAGCTCTTTTATAAGCTGCTCTTTCGTTTTGTTTTTCATGCTAATAGACGAAATTACCTGATCTCACTCACTCGATTCCCGATCTACTTGTTCCGCATAAAGATGATCCGAAGTCCTTCCAGAGTCAACATCTCGTCAACATGCTGGATAGTGCTGGTTTCCGCGGCTATAACGACTGCCAGCCCCCCGGTGGCGATAACGGTTGATTCTGATTGCGCTTCCTCTTTGATGCGGTTGATGATCCCGTCAACCAGACCGGCGTACCCGAAAATGATCCCCGCCTGCATGCTGCTGATCGTATCTCTGGCAATCACATGGCGGGGCCTGGTTAATTCGACAGGGGGAAGTTTGGAGGCCCGCCTGAAGAGCGCCTCACTCGATATGACAACCCCGGGGGCAATACACCCGCCCATATATTCCCCCGTCTTTGTCACATAATCGAAGGTCGTGGCCGTACCGAAATCGACGACGATGAGATCCCCCTCATACTTATCGTGAGCGGCAACCGCGTTGACGATCCTGTCTGCCCCGACCTCCCGGGGATTGTCATAGAATATGGGCATTCCAGTCTTGATCCCCGGCCCCACGATAAGGGGAGTGACATGAAAATACTTCCTGCAGAGGGGCTCCAGTATGTTCAGCATGGAAGGAACAACGCAGGATATGATGATATTGCTGATTGATCGCGAGCCTATCTTGCTGGTTTTGTAAAGGTTCAGGATCAGCATCCCGTATTCGTCAATGGTGTGATCCACCACCGTACGAATTCTCCAGTGGTTCAGCAGTTTGTCCTGTTCATAAATACCGATAACGGTATTGGTATTTCCCACATCGATGACCAGCAGCATCGGCGTTTACCCGTCTTTCTGTATTGTTACATCCCCGAATCGTATCGAAATATTCCTTTGTTGCTCATCAATGAGCCGGAGAACGCCCTCGTCGTCTATCCCCTGGCACCGCCCCCTGTGCCTGACGGTTCCATTCGATACCTCCACCATTCGTCCCGCCATTCCCGAATATTCCAGCCATCGGTCCCTCACGGGCGCGAGACCGTCCCGCAGAAAGATCCGGTACCATTGTTCCAGGAGCCGGTACAGTCCGGCGGTCAGGTCGAGGCGCGAGATCTCCCGAGAAGTTTCTTCCTTGAGAGAGGTTGACAGGGAACGAAGATCTTCCTGAAAATCATCCGGTTCCATATTGACGTTAATGCCGATCCCCACAACCACAAACTCTACCTCAGAGCCTTTGCTTCTCATCTCCGTCAGAATGCCGGAGATCTTTTTCCCCCCCGCAAGAACATCGTTGGGCCACTTAAGAGAGATGGGGCAGTAAGCGTTCAAGAGCTCGGCAACAGCCACTCCGGCAACAAAAACCAGCCCTGTGGCGGAAGCGGGGGGTATGGGGGGCCGCAAGATAACCGAGGTATAGAGATTCCGGCCGGGGGGTGAATGCCATACTCTTCCCTTCAGTCTTCCCCTTCCCGCGGTCTGGCGGTCGGCTACCACCACTTCTCCTTCACGAGCGCAACGAGTGGCAAGAATATCGGCGCAGCTGTTTGTTGAATCGATGGTTTCGAAGAAATGAACCCGGCTGCCTATGAGACGGCCGGCGGTGATCCTCTCGAGAGATTCTTTGCTGAAATCCTGCCGCATAGTTCCGGGCTCTGAAACGATCTGTTTGCCTCTTCTTATCTTCACGTCTCTTTGAAAAGGAGTGATATATCGGCTGCCGGGGCGGAGTGGGTCAGCGCTCCGACGGAGATATGATCGACCCCTGTCAGGGCGATGTCCCTCACGTTTGACAGGGTGACATTCCCCGAAGCCTCAACCAGCGCGCTTCGGCCGATGACTGCAACCGCTTCTTTCATCGCCTCGATTCCCATGTTGTCAAGCATGATGATATCCACCTTCGCTGCAACGGCCTCGCTGACTTCCTCAAGGTTTTTCGTCTCCACCTCGATCCGTATCCCCCGAGGAACGGTGTCTTTCACCTTTTCAACAGCCAGGAAGATGCTTCCCGCGGCGGTGATGTGGTTGTCCTTGATCAGAACCTGGTCGTAGAGACCGAACCGGTGGTTCGTCCCTCCTCCCGCCGTGACCGCGTGTTTTTCCAGGCATCTGAGGGTGGGCGTGGTCTTTCTCGTATCCATGATCTTCACCCCCGTCCCCTCTACCGCATCAACATATCGACGGGTCAACGTGGCAATCCCGCACATCCTCTGAAAAAAGTTCAACGCCACCCGTTCCGCCATAAGAATGGATTTCAGGCTCCCCGAGACGCAGGCCAGGATGTCTCCCTTCACCACCGACCGGCCGTCGGAGAAATGCGTCTCAACGAGCAGAGTGGGATCAATGCTAAAAAAAACCTCCTTGAAAACATCGATCCCTCCGATAACGATATCCCCCTTTGAAACCGCCCGGGCGGCGCCCGTCTCCCGACCGGTCAGTATGGCCGTCGTCGTCAGGTCGCCGGAGCCGATGTCTTCTTCAAGTGCCTTTTCAATCAGTTTCTTGACGACGGCATCTACAACCATTGGAAGCTTCACCCCATATCCCGAAGCCTGGCCAGGGCGTCTTCAAGCACCTGATTCTTTTCCCGCAGGGCGTTGAACTTGGCCTCTTCCTTTTCCACGATTTCGGGGGATGCCTTCTTCAGGAAATCCTGATTCCCCAGTTTCCTGGAAACGAAGGAAAGATCTTTCTCAATCTTGTTGATCTCCCTTTCAAGCCGCTCTTTCTCGGCCGTGATGTCCACAACCCCCTCCAGAAGCACATACACCCTGATGGAACCCACAACTCCCGTCGCGGATCCCTTTGGTTCCGGAACATTCATGTCCATCTCCAACCCTTCCAGATTCGCAAGGTCCCGGATGTATTCCTTCCCGCATTCCATGATGGAAAGCCGATCGGCATCCGGCGCGGAAACGAGGACCCTCAGTTTCTTTGAAGGACTGATATTCATGACACCCCGGATGTTTCTCACGCTGGTGATGACGTTCATGATGATTTCCATCCGGGAGCGGGCCTCTTCATCCTCAAGCGCGGCATCGGGCTCGGGGAATCGACTTACCATGATGTAGCCTTCATCCTCCGCCAGCTTCTGCCATATCTCCTCCGTGACAAAGGGCATGAAGGGGTGAAGAAGCTGCAGGGCCGTTTTCAGGGTGCTAAGGAGTGCATACTGCGCGGCGCGTCTGGTTCGCGTAGATTGTTTGCCGTACAGGGCCGGCTTGATCAATTCAAGATACCAGTCGCAGAACTCATGCCAGAAAAACTGATAGATCCTCCCCGCGGCGTCATTGAAGCGGTATTCGTCGAGATGCTGCCGCACGTCACCTACGGCTCGGTTCAGGCCGTCCATGATCCATCGGTCACACAGCGAAAAATCCCCCTTCTCCGGAGTCTCTCCGGCATAGTCCGCGAGGTTCATCAGGGAGAAGCGCGCCGTGTTCCATATCTTGTTGATAAAGAATCCGTATCCCTGAATCCGCTCCTCGGACATCTTGACGTCTCTCCCCTGCGCGGTAAAGGCCGCGAGAGTAAAGCGGATGGCATCGGCGCCGTACTTGTCGATCATTTCGATCGGGTCCACGCTGTTCCCCTTCGATTTGCTCATCTTCTCGCCCTTCTCATCGCGCACCAAGGCGTGGAGATAGACATCCCTGAAGGGAACATCCCCCATGACGTAGAGCCCCATCATCATCATCCGTGCCACCCAGAAAAAGATGATATCGAAGCCGGTAATGAGGAGGGAGGTTGGGTAGAAGGTTGAGAGCGCAGACGTTGTGTCGGGCCATCCCATGGTCGAGAAGGGCCAGAGGGCGGAGCTGAACCACGTATCCAGGACATCTTCATCCTGGCGGAGGGAAGTCTCCCCGCACCCCGGACACGTGTCGGGATCCTCGGTTGATACAATCGTCTGGCCGCATGCGTCGCAATACCATACCGGTATCCGGTGCCCCCACCATATCTGTCGTGAAATGCACCAGTCCCGTATATTGTCCATCCAGTCGAAATAGGTCGCCTCCCACATGGGGGGGACGATCCTCGTCTCACCCTTGACGACCGCGGCGATGGCGGCCCGGGCCAACGGCTTGACCCTGACGAACCATTGCTTGGACACCATGGGTTCCACTGTCGTCTTGCACCGATAGCAACGCCCCACGTTGTGCACGTAGGGCTCCGTCTTCACCAGATATTCCCCTGCCTTGAGGTCCTCCACAATATTGTTCCGACAGGTGTAGCAGTCCTGTCCCCGGTAAATCCCCCCGTTTTCATTGATAATGGCGTCGCCGTCCATGATGGAAATAACCTCAAGGTTGTGGCGCTGCGCCATGGCAAAGTCGTTGGGATCGGCCGACGGCGTGATCTTCACGGCGCCGGTCCCGAATTCCCTGGAAACATAATCATCCGCGATAATTGGTATCCGCTTGTTCACGATGGGAAGGATTACCTCCTTCCCGATGACGTCCGCATACCGTTCATCGCCCGGGTTGACGGCGACGGCGGTATCGCCCAGCATCGTCTCCGGACGGGTGGTGGCCACGATGATCTCCCCTTCCCCCTCCGCATAGGGATACCGGATATGCCACAGGCTGGTGGCCTCTTCCTGATATTCGACCTCCAGATCGGATATGGCCGTGTGGCAACGGGGGCACCAGTTGACAATGTAGTCATCCTGGTAGATGAGATCATCATTGTAAAGCCGGACGAAAACTTCGCGCACCGCCCGGGACAGCCCTTCATCCATTGTAAAGCGTTCCCGTGACCAGTCGCAGGAACAGCCCAGTTTGTGAAGCTGATTTATGATGACGCCGCCGTATTTCCGCCGCCATTCCCACACCCGTTCGATGAACTTATCCCGCCCGATGTCATGCCGCGTCGTCCCCTCGCGGGCCAGTTCCTGTTCCACCACGTTCTGGGTGGCGATTCCCGCGTGGTCGGTTCCGGGCATCCAGAGGGTATTGTACCCCCGCATCCTCTTGTACCGGACGATGATATCCTGAAGAGTATTATTGAGCGCGTGACCGATGTGGAGAATCCCCGTCACATTCGGTGGGGGGATTACGATCGAGAAGGGCTCCTTATCGCTGGTGTCCTGGGCATGAAAGAGGCCCTCGTCAAGCCAGCACCGGTACCACTTCTCTTCAACATCTCGAGATTCATATGCCTTACTGAGTTCTTCTTTTACCATGATACGTCCTTGTCTGCCTTTTGCAATTCGAGTTGCGGGGATCAGTTCCCCGGAACCCGGGATTCGACTGCCCTGCTTATCATACTTTCATCTCGCGGGGCAAACCATTTGATGTCCGGATCCCGTCTGAACCAGGTCATCTGCCGCCTCGCCAGGTGTCTCGTGTCACGTTGTATCAGCCTCACCATATCATCACGGGTCTGTTCCCCACGGATATGGGAGAGGATATGGCGATAGGTCATCGCTTGGAGGGGGAGCGTCTCTTCGTCATACCCCATCTCCAGAAGCCGCCTCCCTTCGTCAACCAGCCCGTCAGCTACCATCCGTTCGACCCGGGTGTTGATCCTTTCATACAGAAGAGCGCGGTCTATTGTGAGGCCTATCTTGACATACTCATAAGATCTCCTCTCGAATCGATGCTTATCCCGGATCGCGACAATCGACTGTCCGATCCCTTCTATCACCTCAAGAGCCCTGATTGTCCTGACGAGATCGTTCGGGTGGATACCCGCGGCCGCCGCCGGATCAATCCGCTTCAGGCGCTCATGCAGGTACCCTGAGCCATACCGAGCGGCCGCTTCTTTGTATGAATCACGAAGTCTTAGGTCGGCGCCGGGAGCCTGGAGGAGCCCACCGAGGAGAGCATCCAGGTAGAGTCCCGTCCCTCCCACTACAAAAATACCTTTCCGACTTTTTTGAAGAGTATGAATCGCTGCGTCTGCCTGTTCGACAAACATAGCGGCGTTGAACTCTCCATCGGGGTCGACCACATCGATCAGGTGATGGGGTGCCAGCGCCCGCTCTTCCGGCGAGGCTTTTGCGGTACCGATATCCAGATGCCGGTACACCTGCATGGAATCGGCGCTGATGATCTCCCCGCCGAACCTTCCGGCGAGCCTGACCGCCAGGGCGGTCTTACCCACCCCGGTAGGACCGGTAATGATCGTGAGAAATGGTTTCGGGTGCGAAGCATTTCCGGTGGAGGTGAGCGTATCCGGTATCATTTTCTCTTGAACATCCTCTCCAGATCCCTCACCCCTATCACGGTATAGAGTGGCCTCCCATGAGGACAGGTAGCGGCGAATGGAATCGCATCGAGATCTCTGCAGAGCGCCGCCACCTCCGACTCCGTGAGGGCATGACTGGCCTTCACGGCGCCTTTGCACGCCATGACGGCAAGGAGTTTATCGCGCATCTCATCGAGATGATATGTCCGTCCGGTGTCATCAATCTCTTCTATGACATCGGAGAGCAGCTCTTCAAAGCTGCACCCGGAGAGAAAAGAGGGAACCTGTTTCACCGCAACCGTGTTCTCGCCGTACTCCTCCACGCCGAGGCCCAGCGATTGCAGGATGTCTGCAATACCCATGAGGAGGGCCACGCGGCCGGGGCGCAAATTGACCACCTCAGGAATCAGGAGCCCCTGGGTACTGCTCTCTCCCCCTTGGGAAATCTTCAGTTTTTCAAAAAGCACCCGTTCGTGTGCGGCGTGCTGATCCATCAGGACAAGGGCGCTGCTCGATGAAAATACCAGATACGTTCCAGCAACCTGCCCCAGATAGGCAAGGGTGGAAAAGGATATCATCTCTTCCGGAGCGGAGGGCTCACCGGAAGAAACCAGTTCCTCTCCGATTGTTTCTCTCCGGCCTGAGAAACCCGGCAATGCGCTTCTCGTGGCCGGAGGAACGGGCATATCAAAAGTCCGCTTTTCGACACCTGACTGGAGGACATATTGCTTCAGGGTCTCTCCGACCCGCTCCCGGTATATCCCCGTCCCTTTTTCGGTGGAAGGATTTTGAAAACCCGGGATGGACATCGGCATCCCGGCCAGGGAGTGTGTGAGGGTCTCTCTGATGAGACCGTATATGTCGGAAGGATTCTGGAAACGCACCTCCATCTTGGCCGGATGGACATTGATATCCACGTCGTCGGTGGGCATCTCTATAAAGAGGACCACGTAGGGAAATCTCCGGGGTTCTATCAGTCGCCGGTAGGCGGTTATGACCGCATGATTCAGGAGTTTGTCCCTGATGAACCGGCCGTTGACAAAATAGTACTGTCCCTTGGCGTTCGATCGCGTCCGATCAGGCAGGGAGATGACACCGGTGAGAAGGACGTTATCCTTTTCCCCCCGCACTTTCAGGGTATGTTTTCCGAAGTCGTCTCCGAAGACGAGCGCGATCCGGTCGGTTATATGTTCCGTCCCCGGAACAGCGAGAACAGTCCTGCCGTTCGCAACAACCCGCATCTTGACACCGGGACTGGAGAGGGCGAGGCGCACCACTGTGTCCATGCAGTGAGCCTGCTCGGTTGAATCGCCCTTCATGAACTTCTTTCTGGCAGGGGTGGAATAGAAAATATCGGTCACCCGGACCGATGTACCCACGGGACAGCCGGCATCAACAATCTCTTCGATCTTTCCGCCCCGGACTACCGCCCGCGTTCCCGACAGGGAATCTTCCCGCCTCGTCAGCATTTCGATACGGGATATGGAGGCGATGCTCGCCATGGCCTCCCCACGGAAACCAAACGAGAGGATCCGGTGTATGTCTTCAAATGTGTATATCTTGCTCGTGGCGTGCCGTTCGAAGGCAAGAGCCACGTCATCCCGGTCGATCCCCCTTCCGTTGTCAACAACCCTGATCGACCGTTTTCCGCCCCCTTCCAGCCCAACCAGGATATCGGTCGCCCCGGCATCAAGAGAATTTTCCACAAGTTCCTTGACAATGGACGCGGGCCTTTCAATCACCTCACCGGCGGCTATCCGGTTGGACAGCGCCTCGGGCATGACGACTATTTTTCCCTGCAAGATGCCTCCTCAGTTTGACAGACTCCGGGCTTTTCTTTCGTGAACAACATCTCTGACCAGTGAGAGCGTGCGGGCACCTCCGGTTATCACCTCGCCGTGTCCGGGATAGATACGGACCGGGTTGATAGTTCCACACAGATATTCGTATGATTCCCGGATGTGCTCTCTGTCCCAGCAGAACCGGTTCACCTCGCCCGTGCCGTCCGGTGATATATTGACGATCAGGTCCCCGGAGATCAATTCCGCCGTTCGACCGTTGTAGAAACAGATGGAGTCTTCCGTATGACCGGGGGTGCGCACGGCATCCCACTCTCCGAAACCGAAATCCCCAAGAGAAGAATCCTTTTCACGCTCATCTCCGAAATAGCTGATGCGGTCCGTGCTGAAGGGGAGCCGGAACATGCCTCTCAATCCCGGAAGGGGAATTCCCGCCAGGCTCCCGACGGCGAGATGAGAAAACCTTCTCAGGTACCGGGTGCTTACCATTGTCGCAGAAGGAATGCCCACAAACCAGTTCCTGATCATTGATATCTTTTTCTTACCCGTCAGATAATCCTCTACCATGGCGTGAAAGAGAACCCGTGTTCGAGGGGCAGACAAAGAGAGGAGGTGTCCAATCCCGCCTATGTGGTCAATATGAAAGTGCGTGGCCGTAATGTAACGGAGGTCGTCCACGGGACGGCTCAGATTATGGTGTATGTAGTCGGCGATATCCTGAGCGCACCCGATGCTTCCCACATCAACGGCCATGAGCCCTTGGTCGCCTTCGATCAGGTAGGCCTGGGCAAAGCCCGTGTTCGGTACGGGATGCACCCTCTGGAGATTGCCTGTGCCCGCGACAGCCATCTGTCCCCCTTTAACTTGGGCGAGTCATATACTCCTCGAGGGCGATCTGCCAGAACCGCATGGTACGCCGGGTGGCATCGGAAAATTTCCTGCAGCTGAGTACCGAGTATGCCGGGCGGGGGGCGGATCTGCCAAGCTGCGTGGATCGTATCGGTGTAATGGTGACGTCCTTCATCCCCTTATACTCGAGGATCTTGCGGGCAAACTGGTACCACGTGCATGTCCCCCGGTTGGTGACGTGGAAAACACCCCGGTGACCTCCCTCGATGAGCATCCGCACGGCAGCCGCCAGATCTACCGTATAGGTGGGAGAGCCGGTCTGGTCATCGACCACCTCTAATCGACCGGTCTCCTCAGCCTTCTGCAGAATTGCCTTGACGAAGTTCTTTCCATGTTTCCCATACAGCCACGAGGTCCTGACGAGGAGGTAATCGTTGGCGAACTCTCGAAGATACTCTTCCCCCTTCAGCTTGGACCGCCCGTAGGCGTTGATGGGACAGCACAGGTCTCCTTCCCTGTACGGGATCCTCTTGGTCCCGTCAAAGACATAATCGGTACTGAAGTGGACCAGCGCGGCCCCTGACTCCCGGCACGCCAGGGCAGCGTTCTTCACGCCCTCGGCGTTCACCGAGAAGGAGACTGCCTCTTCCGATTCGCATCCGTCCACATTCGTGTATGCGGCGGCGTTGATTACCAGATCGGCGCCTGATTCCCGAACCACATCCCGGCACTCTGAAGGGGATGCGATATCGAAATCCTCCACATCCTTCCCGGTCACCTCATGGCCCCTGCCAAGGGTGGCCACCAGATCGGTCCCGAGCATCCCCTTCCACCCCAGCACCAGTATCTTCATCAGTACCTGACCTCTTTCAGAAACAGTCCCTGCGGAGGGGCGGTGATACCGGCCCGGGTTCTGTCCATGGCTTCCATGATCACCTTGAACTCGCTCGGCATAATGATCCCTCTTCCCACATCGACAAGCAGGCCCATGATGTTTCGCACCATGTATCGCAGAAAACCGCTCGCCTCGATGGAAAAGGAGATATCGCTCTCCTCTTTTTCAATGGTGGCGGCGGTTACGGTCCGCGCATGATCTTCCGCATCCCCTCC
>CAZAST010000064.1:0-10656 GCA_964487805.1 uncultured Syntrophaceae bacterium | reverse complement strand
CTTATACCGGGGATCATCTCTCATGACCCCCACCGCCTCCTCCACCATGCGGCCGATGAAGTCCTCGAGGCCTTTCAATTTCAGCTTCCGCCGTTCGAGGAGACCTTTGCTCTCCAGCCGGGAGCGTTCCTGCTCGATCTTCGCCCGGGTTTCGGCCTCTGTCTTTTTCCTGAAGTCCTCGATCTCGGCGGCGCATGCCGCGTCCAACTTTCCAATCTCGGCCGCCTCTTTTTCCCGGATGGCGCGCACTGCCTCCTCGGATTCCCTCCTGATGGATTCTTCCAATGGCGGCTGCTCCATGATAGATCCTTTCCTACGAGTCAAGTGAGATGCCGAGGGCCTCGGCGATGTATCCCACGACGGACTTGCGGAACCCCTCCGTCTCGTCGATGCCGGGTATCTCGATGACCACGGGTCCGTCCACGGCGAGGTTCACCTCGGTTATTCGCTCCTGGAGATCCCCTGTAAGGTCGCTCGTCATCATCACGATCCCGGCATCGTTCTCTTTAATGACCTCTTCAAAGCGAGATGAGGCGTTGTCCCTGTCGGCGATCACTCCCTCCACCCCGGAGAGACGCAGGGCGCTCACCGTGTCCATATCTCCTATGACGTATATCTCTTTCATGTTACAGCTTGTTCAGAATCATGATCGCTATAATCAGGCCGTAAATGGCGATCCCCTCCGCCAGACCGAGAAAGATCAGGACCCGCCCCGTCAGTTCAGCCTTCTCGCTCATGGCCCCGATCCCCGCCGAACCGATCCGGGCAACAGCGAAGCCGCTCCCGATGCATGCCAGCCCCACGGCCAGCGAGGCGGCTATGTACGCGAGCCCCATCCACTTCTCTTCCATCCCGCTCCCGGCCGCCTCCGACGCGGCGGCGAATACCGCATCGGGAAAAAGAAAGAGAAAGCCCGCGATGAACCCTCCCACCAGAGAAACGACAGCGTTCTTGTTTCTGGTCATCCTACACCTCCGAAATTCTTTCCTTAAGTGTGAAGGGGGCAAAGCCCACTCCGTCCCCCCTGAAAAACTTGCTGAAGAACTCATAATATTCGAGACGCATCGACTGGATCATGCAGATGAGTCCCTCGAAACCGGTGATAAAGATGTTCCCGGCAACGATGATGGCTATGGCGCCCGGCGAGCGGATGGCCGGATCGACCATGCCGGCAAGGGTATAGGTCACAATGCTGAGCCCCGCGTGAGACAGGGCGAACGCCCCTACCCTGATGAAAGAGATGGTGTTTGCCAGCATGCTCAGGCCGATTTCCAGGATCTCCACACAGGTTTCGATGATGTATTCAACCACACTGTGAGGCCGGGGACTCTGGAAGAGGATGGGCCCGAGGACCCCCCGGAGAGAGAAGATGAGCAGGGGCAGGATAATGAATAGTCCAATCATCCATGGAGCGGCCCCTTTGCCTGTAACGCTGTATCTCACGGCAAGGAGAATGATGGCGGCGTAGAGGACCAGGATGGCAAGTCCGTGCTTTTCGAGAAATGCCTCGGCATAATCACCGCCGGCAATGCTGTTGATGACATTGACAAGGAAGCCGATACCGATAAAGAGGGCCCCCATAAGGATGGTTATGGAGAAAAGGCCCATGATATTCTCGGTTGGATGGAAGAGAAGCGCGGGGATGAGGTGCTCGTTCGAGAAGATACTGCCATAGAGTATCCCGCAGAAAGCGGCCGAGAGACCGCACGCGAACAGAATCCCTCCGGCCTGATACAGGCTCGATTCGAGGTCGCCCCTCTTCTTCGCGATTCTCCTCATGATCAGTCCGCCCATGGCAATCACGAGACCCTGGCCGAGATCACCGAACATGAGACCGAACATGATGACAAACGTGACGGCCGTGAGGGGCGTGGGATCTATCTCTTTGTTTCCCGGAACGCCCATCGTCTTCACGAGAAGCTCGAAGGGCTTCAGGAGCCTGCTGTTCGTCAGCCTGACAGGAGCCCCGGGGTCCCTCCGGTCGGACAGGACGGCGATGAACCGGTCGTTGCATATTCGCCGGAGGATACCGAAGAGCTGCTCCCGATCCTTCTCGTCCATCCACCCCGTAATGAAAAGGACTTTCGAGGAAAAGAATGACATCTTCATGGCCGCGAAGATGTCGCCGTATTCCCGGTAGGCGCCGTACATCTCCGCCAGGGGTTCCCCCGCCCTGTCGCGTACGGTGTCCATATATCGATCGAGGGTAGCACGCCGGGTTGTGAGGGTATCCACGCGGCGCTTCAAGACATCGGAAGAGGCGTCTACAATCTCGCCGGAGTGATCCGTGAATCCGTATTTCTTGAGAAATGCAAGCAGATCGGTCAGGTCCGGCGGAAGAGCGACGCCGCAGACATAATTTCCGGCGCTGGATATCTCGAATCTCTTTTGTTCCGGCAGATCCCAATCGGTGTCCTCGACGATCCCAAAGACTATTCGCACCAACCGCGCCCGTTGAAAGACCGCGGGATCGATCCCCATCCGGTCCAGCACCTCACGGTACGCGATACTCCGGGTGGCTCTCTCCAAGGCCTCAGAGATGCGGGAGCGGAGTCGCTCCACGCGATCTATGGCGTCCCGTGTCTGAGAGACGAAGGACCAATCCGCTGCGATGTCAACCCGTCTGCCGCTCGTCTCTCCGGGTTCAACATGGAGGGCGCGAAGGGCGGAATCGATCCCCAGAAAAATCTCCCGTATCCGCGCCTCTTCCTCCCGCACTTCCCCGGGCATCACGGTCTCTCCGCCCTGGGGCGGTGAAAGATGTATGATTCCCGCCCGGCCGAGGGCCGAGTAGACAGTGTGATAGAACCTTTTCTCGACGGCTATGGAGACCCTTCGGATATCAGACTTCATGAACATAGGCATTCTCACGCATAGCTGATTATCTTCCGGAGTATCTCATCGTGGGGCAGACCGAATCTGACCCCCTCCACGACGCGAAACAGGTTTCGTATCTGACATGCCAGGAGCCACAGGTAGGCCACCACGCAATATATGGAGTGAAAATCCCGGTGAAACATGGAAGAGGCCCATCGGTAATAGTAATCGTCGAGATAGGACTCCACGTCCGCGGGATCGGGGGTCGACTCACCCCCCTTTCCCCACTCTTCCAGACGCCTGCTGAGAAGCTCTTCCACTGTCTTGAGCTGCGGCCATGCGATTCCCCCGAAGAGGGCGCTTATTTCATCCCGGTAGACTTCCGTCCTCTCATAACTCCAGCCGTAGCTTACCCTGAGCCGCCACTGCCGAACCACGGTGAGAACGGCGACCCGCCGGAGCACAAAGTCCCGCACTATCTTTCCGTCCTCGGGAAGAAGGGATGCCGAAGAGGCATAGAGATTTCTGAGAGCACAGGCATCCAGGCGGGTTTCAAGGGATTCGTAAATCTCTTCCCCCTCGAAGACCTCCTCCAGATACGTGCCTGACAGTTCCGCTCGTATATCATTCAGTGACACGTCACGATTGAGAAAATCCTTATCGATGGCGGCGAAGGGACCGATATCGTACCAGAGTTCGAAACTCCGCGCCCCGAAGACCTTCGACAGGATACCTTTCACGTTTTCCGCCTCGTACAGGCGGAGAAAGGCGATAAAAAGGGGGGCGTACCGCTGGATTGCCTCGGCAATGGTAATAACGGCAGCGATCTGTTCACTGAAAATCGCCTCTTTTGCCTTGATCATGCCGGGGGGACCGGAGGCTGTATCATACGTGGATTCTTGATGGCTTATCACCGCGGCATACTCATTCGGCGGGATGAGACGACTTCTCATCGCATGGATCCTGGCATGGAGATTGGCCGTATCCGCGTAATGTTTCATGGGTGCTCAGCCTTTCAAGAGTATGGCAAGGATTTTCTCCCGTATCTCCCTATCCAGTGACCGGCCTTGACGCAGTCTCTCCATCTCTTCCTCGGCTGCCTGGAATTTGGCCTCTATCTCCCGTTTCGCCTCTTCTGTCGCCTGAACCAGCAGTTCGTTGTTTTCACGCGTTATCCGGGCGTATTCCCCGGACTTCTTATCTTCGATGGTTTTCCGGTGCGCTTCTATTTTCCGGCGGGACGCCTGCTCGGCCTGTTCGACCGCATCGGCGCACTGCTTCTCGATCTCCATGATGCGGCTGATAACTTCTTCCATGCAAGCCTCCCTTCGTTAATCAACTCCCCTTTTTACTGCAAGGTATGGAATCGGCGGCATCCGGTTTCCTTTACAACCGCATGAGGGCTTCAAAAAGCCCCATATCCTTTTTATCCTTCTTCTTGAAAGAGAGGAGCGGCACCTTCGTTGTCCTGATAAGATGTTCGCTCACACTGTCCAGCAGAAACCGTGCAGTCGCCTTTTTGCTCCTCGATCCGATAACAACGAAGTCAATCCCGTGCTCCTCCACTGTTTCCGAGATCGTTTCGTATGGTTTCCTGTCCATTTTTACGATAATCGGATTCAGATAAACCCCTTTGAAATCGATCGTTCCGGAAAATTCCTTGCATTTCTTCTCCGCGTTCTTCTGCATGGTTTCGGCAAACTCGTCGTAGCTTTTGCCCCGCTTGTAGTAACCCAGAGGAACATCGTAGACATGGACACAGTAAATGCTCGGTATCTCATGGGCAACGGCGAAATCGACGGCCAGCCTCATGGCCTCTGCCGCGTTCTCTGAAAAATCAACGGGGACAAGGATCCTTATTTCTTCGGGCTGATTTGTCCGGGGCTGGGCTTCCCGCGGGACATACAGGATCGAGCAGCCGGCCTTCCGGGCGATCCTCACGGGGATAGTTCCTTCTTCGCTTAACTCACTGCTGATTCTGCCGAGAACCAATAAATCAACATCATCCTCCTGGAGTCTCCTGAGAACGTCTATGACCACCAGCGGTGATTCAATGCTGACTTGATACTCGATCCGCGTCTTCGAAGGACCGTCATAGTACTTTTCGATCAGCTCCTTCATCCGCCCTTTCGTTCTTTCTTGGATCAACGAAAGGGCGCTCGCGTCGAGGAGGGTCGGCACGTGTTCACGACTGATAATATGAGAAAATATGATTTTTTCCGATAAATTCAACCAGCTGACGAGGCCCGCGTAGCGAATCTTGGTCTTGTCCTCTTCCTCCAGAGCAAGCCCCACTTTGATATTTCTGAACCGGTACATGGCCACCTCCTCTGTTTTCAATGGCAGTCATGTTGATCTGTCGGCATGGGACACACCCACGCTGATATTGCCCTCTCAGTTTCAAGGACAATCCTCCCCTCACGCATGATCACTACGCGATCATGCACTCGGCAAAATCAGGAAAGCGACATGTTCGCTGCTGGCGGGTGAAGGACGCGCTACGCGTCAAGTCGGAACGACACGCTCACACGCGTCCGGTAACTTTTTACTATTCCACCCTCGATGGTCATGTCCAGTTTGCGGATCTCCCCGATTCGCAAATCGTGGAGAGTTCCGCTGGCTGTTTCCACAGCGTTTTTTGCCGCGTCTTCCCATGACACGTTGCTCGTTCCCACCAACTCTATAATCTTGTAAACACTGTCAGCCATGGTCCGTTCCTCCTTTGCGTCATAGGTTTGTGGAAAAAACACCAAAGTTGAGATTACAAGCGGGCCTCAGCCCTGGAGCTGTCGAATATGGTAGAAGAGTTACAATAGACGTCCCTGTGCAGAATGAGTTTTTAAATGAAATGGAGCCTCGATTTTCAAAAAACTTATCGTGGCAGCGAGAAATGATTCTGAAGAGAGAATGACATTGTAGATGTTTATATAATGATGGACACGCCATTTTTTGTCAACCACTTTCGATAGCGGAAACAAAAAAATACTTGACAGCAATCAAATACCCGGTATATAGGCCCGAGACATAAAGGCATGGACAGGTTGGCAGGAATTATGAAACGTCACATCTACATCGAAACATGTGAACAGATCTGGTGGTGGACCATCATAGAGGGGTCCGCCGGCGCAACTTCCCATGACTGATTAGCAGCACACATATAGTGTCACAAAGGGATCGTAGGCAGGACTCGCTGCCACGATCCCTTTTTTTGTACGGAAAAGGGGCGTGGAGAAATCCATAGCCCCTTTTTTATGGCGCTGTCAGCCTCATACCGCAGCCCTTACCGGTCGATCAGGTATGACTGTGTAAGAGATGAAAAGGAGGAAATATACATCATGAGTAAACAACGGAAGAGTGAGAAACGATCGCCCATGGAAACAATGCCCGACGGGTGCGGTCATTTCGGGCCGCACGGCGGACGTTATGTGGCGGAAACGCTCATGGCCGCCCTCATTAAACTGGAAGAGGCGTACCTGAAGATTTCCCGTGAACCCGCCTTCAGGAAGGAACTTGACCTGCTGCTGGCCGACTACGCCGGGCGGCCGACCCCTCTGTATCATGCCCGCCGTTTGAGCGAGCACCTCCACGGAGCCCGGATCTACCTCAAGCGGGAGGATCTGGTCCATACGGGCGCCCACAAGATCAACAACACGCTGGGACAGGGATTGCTGGCGCGATGGATGGGGAAAAAGAAAATCATCGCCGAAACAGGGGCCGGGCAGCACGGTGTCGCCACGGCGACGGTAGCGGCCCTCTTCGGCATGGAGTGCAGAATCTTCATGGGCGTTGAAGATATCCGGCGGCAGGCCCCCAATGTGCATCGTATGAAGCTTCTCGGGGCGGAAGTCGTTCCGGTCGATTCGGGGAGCGGAACCCTGAAGGACGCCATGAATGAGGCCATGCGGTACTGGGTCGGGGCGGTAACGGACACGCATTACGTAATCGGATCGGTGGCCGGTCCCCACCCGTACCCCCTCATGGTGCGGGATTTTCAGAAGGTGATCGGCGAAGAGATGAAGGGCCAGATACTGAAATCTCTGGGCCGTCTCCCCGATATGCTGGTTGCCTGCGTGGGGGGCGGGAGTAACGCCATGGGGCTCTTCTACCCCTTTCTTGAGACGCCCGTTGAACTGGTGGGAGTCGAGGCGGCGGGTACCGGCATCGCCTCGGGGAAACACGCCGCCACATTGTGCGAAGGTTCGCTCGGCGTCCTGCACGGATCGAAATCTTACGTCCTGCAGGACAGGAACGGCCAGATCATGGAGGCCCATTCCATCTCGGCCGGGCTGGACTACCCCGGCGTGGGGCCCGAGCATTCCTTTCTGAAAGACTCCGGGAGAGCCCGATACGTTTCCATTGACGACGACGAGGCCATGGAGGCCTTTCACACCCTGTGCCGGCTGGAAGGAATCATCCCCGCTCTGGAGAGTTCCCACGCCGTCGCCTTCTGCCTGAAGGAGGCGCCCACTCTGCCGCGGGACACGGTCATCGTGGTGAATCTTTCCGGACGGGGAGACAAGGATCTGGGCATTGTGCACGACTACGAAGCCGGGAAAGGAGGGACACACCGATGAACAGACTGGATAAGAAATTTTCGGAGCTGAAAATCAAGGGAGAAAGGGCTCTCGTGGGATTTGTCGCGGCGGGAGATCCCACCCTGCCGGATTCTCTCCGCCTCATCACGGCCATGTGCCGCGCCGGACTCGATATCCTGGAACTGGGAATTCCCTTTTCCGACCCCACGGCCGACGGTCCCGTCATCCAGCGCGCGGCGACCCGGGCCCTGAAAGGAGGAACGAGCCTCACGCGCGCCATGGAGATGACAAAAACCCTGCGGGAGAGAACCGACATTCCCATTATCCTCTTCAGCTACTACAACCCCATCTTCGCCTACGGCCTCGAGCCCTTTTACCGCGATTTCCACGCGGCGGGCGCCGACGGGGTGCTCATCGTCGATCTGCCCCACGAGGAATCGCGCGAACTGACGGAATACTGGGAAAAAGAAAATGATTTCTCACTCATTCGTCTCGTGGCCCCCACAACGCCGAAGGAACGGATGAAACAAATCGCGGCACACGCGTCCGGTTTTCTCTATCTGGTATCGAAAACCGGGGTTACGGGAAGCGCCGGACTCGACACGGGAGATGTGAGAAATCATATAGCGGATCTGCGCTCCGTCACACGGCTCCCCATCTGCGTCGGCTTCGGCATCTCAACCCCCGAAGACGCGAAAATCCTGGCCCCCCATGCCGACGGGATCGTCATAGGAAGCGCCTTCGAGCGGACCATCGAAGAACACCTGAGCGACCCGGATCTGGCAAAACGACTGGAGACGCAGGTGAAAGACTTCAAGGCGGCGCTGAAACCGGCGTCCCTGGAGAACACATACAACCATACATGAAAACAAAAAGGAGGAACCATCATGATTACAGCAATTGTGCTCTTTAAAGCGGAAAAGGGGAAGATCCCGAAACTCGCCACCCAGCTGGGGGCGATTGAAGAGGTGGTGGAGGTGCTCTCCATCACGGGAGAATATGACCTCATGGCCAAGATTCAGGTCAGGGAATACGAGCATCTTTCCGACATCGTCACGGACAAGATGCAGAATACGGAGGGCGTGACGGGGACGCGGACCATGATGGCCTTCAAGACCTACAAGTTCCATGAACTGGAGGAAGGCGCCCCCGCGGCGATGATGGTCCCCCAGACGGCCGAGGAAGCGGCCGCGGTGCTGGAGAACGGCAGGGGAACGATCAAGCCGATCCTCTCGAAGCTGACCGAGAACTTCGATCTGGAAAAAAGCGAAATCTTCAGCGTCATCGACGCGATCAACGAGGGCAATCTGTCGGACGTGCAGATCGCCGGATTTCTGGTGGGGCTGCTGAGCAAAGGGCCCAGCATCAGGGAAGTGGCCTATATCGCGCAGGCGATGCGGAAGAACTGCATCCCCATGCACGTGGCCGTCGATTCCGAACTGACGGACACCTGCGGAACCGGCGGCGGCCTCACCACCTTCAACGTGAGCAGCGCTAACGCGATTCTCACGGCAGCCGCGGGGGTCCCGGTGGCGAAACACGGCAGCCGGTCCATCTCTTCGCCTTCGGGGAGCGCCGATGTCCTGGAGGCCCTGGGCGTCAAAATCGACCTGAACCCGGAACAGGCCTCCCGCCTCATCGAGGACATCGGGATCAGTTTCATATACGCGCCGAATTTTCATCCCGTTATGCTCAAGGTGTTCGGACCCGAAAATCAGCTCGGCATCAAGACGATCTTCTTTACCATCATCGGTCCTCTCATCAACCCCACCGGAGCCCGCAACCATACGATCGGCGTATACAAGCCCGAACTGGTCAACATGATGGCAAGCGTGGTTGCGGAAATGGATTTCAATCACGTCATTGTGGCCCACGGTCTGGACGGTCTGGACGAAATATCCCTCCTCGGCAAGACGTCGATTGCCGAGATCAAGGGAAGGGAGATCACCTATTATGAAGTGTCTCCCGAGGATTTCGGCATGAAACGCTGCGCCCTCCAGGATATCGCCGGGGGATCGCCGGAATTCAACGCCGGGGTGATCCGGAATATCTTCTCGGGTGCGGATCAGGGTCCCCGTCGGAATTTTCTCGTTCTGAACAACGCGGCCACCCTGTACGTGAGCGGAAAGGCTTCAAGCATTCGGGATGGGATCGACCTGTCCCGTTCCCTTCTTGATTCAGGCGCCGCCACGCGCAAACTTGAGGAACTGGTGGAAAAATCCAATGCCCTTTGATAGGGTGCACCAATGACAAAAAAGGCGCTTCCCCCCGGAGAGGGACGGTCGATATCCCTCTCCGCATCCATACATTCGCGGCAGGCTGAAGGGATTTTCCCCGTGATCTCTGAGATCAAGGTCCGTTCCTATAAGGAAGGGGGCCTTCTGCAGGGGCGCGAACCGGCGGCGCTCGCGCGTGAAATGGCGGGCTGTCCCGTGGCGGGGATCAGCGTGGTGACTGAGCCCACGCACTTCGGCGGCAGCATGGATCTGCTCACCACAGTGGCGGCCGCGGTGGATCTTCCCGTTCTCCACAAGGACTTTATCACCTCGAAGCGACAGATCGATGAATCGGCCGCTGCCGGAGCCGCCGCCATCCTCCTCATCACGGCCATGCTGGAGATCGACCAACTGGCCCGGCTTATCGACCACGCCAGGGAACGCGGCCTTGAAACCCTTGTGGAAGCGCACGACAGAACAGAGATGGAGAAGATCCGTCACCTCCCCTTCGATCTTATGGGGATCAACAACCGGGACATCACCATCTATGAGACCGACGACAGCGACGTGGGGAGAACAGAGGACCTCGCCCGCTTCCGAACGGGCGACCGCCCGCTGATCAGCGAAAACGGCTCCTCCACGCTGATGCATGAAGTGGTGCACGTGGTCACCCGCATCCGGGGCGCCAAGGGCGACGACTGGATCGCCGAGGGCATCGCCGATTACTACGGCATGGAGATGCTGCACCGCGCCGGGCTGCTGAGCCAGGCGCGCTTCGACACGGCCATCGCCTGGATGCGCCGCCACGGCCGCGATATCAAAACCCTGCACGCGACCAATTCATCCGGCCCGCGCAGCGCCCGCGCGGTGGCGCTGTTCGCTGACCTGGACAAGGAAATCAGGGAGCGCAGCAAGGGGCGCAACAGTCTGGACGAAGTCGCACGCGAACTGATGCGCGATGGCGAACGCGTCTCCACCGCCGATCTGCGCCAGGCCGCCGAAGCCGCCATCGGCCTGCCTTCAAAAACCCTTCAGTCCTCGTTGCTGGACTGATTGGCTTGTGATCCACCCCGGGCGGGGCGACGGCC
>CAZAST010000063.1:0-10904 GCA_964487805.1 uncultured Syntrophaceae bacterium | reverse complement strand
TTATATAGGTTTTCAGGTATTTCACCACACCCTGCTCCTGTATGCCAAAAAAGGGAACGGAAAGAAAGACACCAAACGCGAGCGCAACCGTGGTTGAAAGCGAGCCGGTGGGAGCTTCGAAGCCGGGGAATATGGTGAAGAGACTGGCAGAGGCTATGAATAAGAAAAGCGTGCCAAGAAACGGGAGATACTTTCGCGGATGCGACAGACCGATACCTTCAATCTGTTTTTCGATTCCGGAAACAAGGATTTCCAGAAGATTCTGCCAGCGGGATCTTTTTTCAGTCACGGATAGTTTTCGTGTAATGATGTATGAACCGGCCACCAGCACAATCATCAGGGCCCAGGTAAAGACAATGGTAGCGTTGAGTTTTACAAATCCATATTCCCAGAAAATGAGTTCATCGGGACTAAGACGCATCATCAACCTCCTTGACCGATCCGCCGAGGCCTTTCCATGTGCGAGTAAACAGGATTACAACAATACGTGCTACAAGAAATCCCGCGACACAGACAAGGAGCCGCTCCCATCGTCCATTGAAGACAAGAAAAAAGACACCCACGACAACACCAATACGTACCAACCAGCTTGAGAGAAACAACAGCGCCGGATGTTTGGCTGACAGCCCCCGACGCACCGTCCATAACAAACCACCAAAGAAGAAAAGACCCAGAAGGATTCCTGCAAAAAAAATCGCAACAATAGTCAGTATGTTAATCATTGGCATCCTCCTCAAGCTCTTCGCTTTCCCTTCTCACCCAGTGCCACGCATTGACACAACCCAACACCAGACCAAGAAGCAAAATAGTCAAGGTCCAGGAAACGTTTCCCGGAAAGCGGCTGTCGAGCCAGAGCCCGAGAGCCGCGCCAAGCAGGCTTGGAATGGCCACCGACCACCCAATAAGTCCCATCATCCCCAGGTTCTTCCAGATGCCCTGGGCACCGTCCCGTTTCGCCCTTATTTTCCGCAATGCTTTGCTGCGGATTATCCGGTCCAGGGCCTCTTTATTTTTCTCATTCATGGCTGAATGCACCAAGCTTTTGGAGAAACGTGCTCTCCATTTTTGACATGACCAGGCGAATGTCTTTTTCGCTCTGGTCAAGAACCATAAAATCCTGTTCAACAGTTTTCTGAAGATCGTCAAGATCCCGACCCCTGACCGCATTACGTACTGAAACAAGCACATCAGATCCGGCCTTGATCAGTATTCCTCCATCGACGGCAACAAAAACCTCACGGTCATCAGCAGTGGTGTATACAAGAATCCCCGGGCTCAGGGCGGTTACACAGTCCAGCCTGCGGGGAAGGATTCCCAGAGAACCGGCACCAGTTTCCGCAACGATGCTTTTCAGCCCCGTTTCTTGAACGAAGATACAAAAGGGCAATAAAATCTTGAGATTCATGCGGTAACTATCAGACATTCTCAGCCTCCTTGCTCGTCGGCATCGTTGCTTCATCAATTCCGCCGATCATGAACAATGACTTTTCCGGATAATCCTTGTATTCATCCCGTAATATTCTTTCACAGCCATCCAGGGACTCGGAAAGAGGTACCAGCTTGCCGGTAAGACCGGTGAACTGTTCAGTGGTAAAAAAGGGTTGGGTTAAATACCGTTCAATACGGCGGGCACGTACCACGACTTCCCGGTCATGAGAAGACAGTTGTTCCAGTCCCAGCATGGCGATTATGTCCTTGAGCCCTTCGTATTGGGCGAGGGTGCTCCGTATTTCCTGCGCAATGCGGTAATGCCGCTCTCCGATAATGAGCGGAGTTGCCATTTTTGAATTGGACTGCAGGGGATCGATTGCCGGATAGAGTCCCTGACTCGCACGCTTGCGGGAAAGCACGATGGATGCCGACAAATGGGAGAAGGTATGAACCGCCGCAGGATCGGTAAAATCATCTGCGGGAATGTAAACCGCCTGTATGGAGGTAATGGCGCCGGTGTCCGTATTGGCAATCCGTTCTTCCAGTTGGGACAACTCGGTTCCCATGGTCGGCTGGTACCCCAGACGGGAGGGCATTTGGCCCAGCAATCCCGACACCTCGGATCCGGCCTGAATGAATCTGAAAATATTATCTATTAAAAGGAGGACGTCGCGGCGTTCCTCGTCGCGGAAGTATTCTGCCATGGTGAGTGCCGCATGACCCACACGGAAACGACTCCCGGGCGGCTCGTTCATTTGCGCGAACACCATCACCATGTGAGGGAGCACCCCTGCCTCTTTCATTTCCCGGTAGAGCTCTTCCCCCTCACGGCTCCGCTCACCAATGCCGCAAAAGAGGCTTACCCCTTCATGGTGCCCGACCATGTTATGGATCATTTCCGTGAGCAGCACGGTTTTCCCGACCCCGGCCCCGCCGAAGAGTCCCGCCTTGCCACCGCGCTCAAGGGGTACCAGGACATCAATAGCCTTGATCCCGGTCTCGAATATTTCCGACGAAGTAGCGTGTCTGGACAACGCGGGCGGCGCCTGATGAACCGACTTCCACCGGATATCTTCCGGTGCCGGTTTCCGGTCGGTCACATTTCCGAATACATCGAACATCCGGGAAAGAATTCCCGGACCAACCGGTGCCATCAGGGGCGCTCCGGTGTCTTCCACGGGAGCGCCCCGGGCAAGACCCTGGGTGGGAGTCAGGGCAATCCCCCGAACAAGATTCCCGTCGAGCTGTTTTAAGACTTCGATTGAAATCTTCCCGCCATCCGCATGCAATAACGAGTAAATGGCGGGAAGCTTTGCCTCAAACCGGGCATCGACCACACTTCCACGAACCGAGACAACTACACCCTGATTGTTCCCTTCCTTATCAAACCGCATACCATAACCATAGGAGGACAGGGAATCTCTGTCTGTTCGATAGCGTACAGTCAGGGGTGGGGAGTATTTCCGCTGAGCTGGTGTTCCTCCTAGTTCTCCCACTTCCAGTTCATAATTTCCGGCATATCCTGTCCATGTTCTTCTATATAATATGTATGTTTTACAAGTTTATTTTGAAGAAGAACGGTCAATGCACGACCTTCCTTCGTATCGGGAAGCCGATTGACCGCATCAAGAGCCAGATGGAACCGGTCCATCCCGTTTACAACCGTGTTGTCAAAATAGGTCGAGATTGTTCCCTCTTCCTTGTATCCATGCACATGCATGTTCTCATGATTCTTCCGGCGGTAGGTCAGCTGATGGATAAGGGACGGATAGCCATGAAAGGCAAAGATAACCGGTTTGTTCACAGTGAACAGGGCATCAAATTTCTCTTCCGTTAAACCGTGGGGATGCTGTGTGTGTGATTGAAGCTTCATCAGATCGACCACATTGATTACACGTATCCTGAGTTTCGGTAGATGCTTACGAAGCAGGGAAACAGCAGCCAGACACTCAAGCGTTGGCACATCACCACAACAGGCCATTACAATGTCCGGTTCCGAACCGTGATCGCTGCAGGCCCATTGCCAGATTCCGATTCCTTTGGTGCAATGCGCAACCGCCTGATCCATGGTTAACCATTGCGGCGCCAGATATTTCCCTGCAATCACCACATTTACATAATGGCGGCTCCGTAGACAATGATCCTCCACCGACAACAGACAATTAGCATCGGGCGGAAGATACACACGCACTATGGAAGCCTTTTTATTTACCACATGATCGATGAAACCGGGATCCTGATGCGTAAAGCCGTTGTGCGCCTGCTGCCAGACGTGTGAAGCAAGCAGGTAATTAAGCGAGGCGATATTCTTTCGCCAGGGCAATTCTGCCGTTACTTTCAACCACTTGGCGTGCTGGTTGAACATCGAATCAATAATGTGAATAAAGGCTTCGTAGCAGTTGAACAGCCCGTGCCGGCCAGTGAGGAGATACCCTTCCAGCCAACCCTCACAGAGGTGTTCGCTGAGCACTTCCAAAACACGCCCTTCCGGTGCAAGAAATTCATCACCCTCTTCCGTTCGGGATTCCCATTGCCGGTTGGTTACCACGAAAACACTGTTCAACCGATTTGACAAGGTCTCATCCGGACCAAAGATCCGAAAGTTCCGTTGATCCCTGTTGAAGGTGATAACATCCCGAAGAAACTCACCGAGCGTATGCGTGTCTGAAGCCTCAACTACTCCGGGGGAGGAATGCTCCACGGCATATTCGCGAAAATCGGGCATTCTGAGATCATGCAATACCATTCCACCATTGGTATGGGGGTTTGCGCCCATTCTCCGCATTCCCCGGGGAACAAGTTCAGCCAGTTCCGGAACAAGACATCCCGTTTCATCAAAAAGTTCTTCCGGCCGGTAGCTTTTCAGCCACTGTTCAAGAATCGATACATTACCGGGATGATCCGAATCTACCGGCAGGGGAATCTGGTGAGATCGGAAACTTCCCTCAATTTGCAAACCGTCAACTACCTTCGGGCCGGTCCAACCCTTGGGAGAATTCAACACAATCATTGGCCAGCGTGGACGGGTCGCGTCATTCCGGTCACGTGCATTGCGCTGGATAGCATGTATTGACGCCATGACTTTATCCAAAGCAGCAGCCATGTATTGATGCATTTTCCCGGGATCATCACCTTCCACAAAAAAAGGAATCCAGCCGCAGCCATGGAAAAACTGTTCCAGTTCTTTGTGATCAATCCGGGCAAAGACCGACGGATTTGCTATTTTGTACCCGTTGAGATGCAATATGGGCAGCACTACCCCGTCTGAAACGGGATTCAGGAATTTATTGGAATGCCAGGACGCAGCCAATGGGCCGGTTTCTGCTTCGCCGTCGCCTATGACACATGCAACAATCAGATCGGGGTTGTCAAATACGGCTCCAAAGGCATGACTCAGCGAATACCCCAACTCACCGCCCTCATGAATTGACCCCGGAGTCGTTGGTGCAACATGACTCGAAATACCGCCGGGAAACGAAAACTGCTTGAAGAGCTTTTTTAAACCGGCTTCATCCCGAGTAACGTCGGGATATACTTCACTCCAGGTTCCTTCCAGATATACATTCCCCACAATTGCAGGACCACCATGACCGGGACCGGAGATGTAGAGCATGTTAATATCGTACTCATTAATGATACGATTCAGATGAACATAGATGAAATTTTGTCCCGGTGTTGTACCCCAATGTCCAAGCAACATCGATTTGACATGTTGTAATTGCAACGGCTCCCGGAGCAACGGATTATCACAAAGATACAGCTGCCCCACTGACAAGTAATTTGCCGCACGCCAATACGCATCCATCTTGTTGAGCATTTCCGGGGAAAGTGGTTTTGTTTTCATGCAGGAGTCTCCTTTTCGAGAAGAGTCTTCTTTCGTATAATTTCCGTCAGGTTATCAAAGGGTTCGATAAACTTTCTTATTCCCTCATCCTCAAGTTCTTGAGTCAGAATATCGATACTGAGTCCCAGCTCGGGCAGTCTGGCCATGATCCATTTGGCCCCAGCAACATCCTCTTCAAGCCGCACTTTCGGATCACCATGATCGCGATACGCAGTAATGGTTTCAAGTGTTGCCGTGTTCACTGTTTCGGGTCCGATTATCTCTTCGATATATTTAATGTCCGGATAGTCCGGGTTCTTGGTACTGGTACTGGCCCACAGAAGTCTCTGCGGACGGGCGCCCGCATCAGACAATTTTCTGAAACGATCACTTCCAAACATAGTTTTATAGATTTGATATGCCGCTTTCGCGCTCGAGATGGCTACTTGTCCATACACCTTCTTCGCGATCCCCGATTTGTTCCCCGGCGGTTCGAAACTCCTCTTCACCAGCGGATCTGTAAGCGAATCAATACGACTTAAAAAGAAGCTTGCCACCGAAGCTATACCATCTACCGGCTGGTGCCGCGCCATGCGTTCTTCCAGTCCTGTAATATACGCCTCGGCGGCTTCCCGGTATCGGGGCAACCCAAAAAGCAGTGTAATATTGACATTGATTCCATCACTGACCAGTTGCCGGACAGCCACCAGACCTTCAGATGTTGCGGGAACTTTTATCATGATATTTGGGCGGTTTAATTCCACCCACAATCGCCGAGCTTCCTCTATCGTTTCCCTTGAGTCATGTGCCAGATGAGGATTCACCTCCAGACTGACATACCCGTCTTTCCCTTTTGACTTTTTATATACAGATTTGAAAACATCCGCAGCGTTTTGTACATCGCGTTGACTAAGCCTTTCATAAATTGTGTTTGCGTCAGTATTCTTTCGTGCCAATGCAAAAATATCCTGATCATACAGAGTGCTCTCTGCTATTGCTTTTTCAAAGATTGCCGGATTCGACGTCATCCCCGACAGACCATCCTTATGAATTAACCGTTTAAGAGTGCCGCTCGAAATGAGATCGTTTCGTATGTAATCCAGCCAAATGGACTGACCAAATTTCTGTAATTTTTGCAAAGCATTACTTTTCAAAACACTATTTCCTTATCTTGTTCATGAGATCTGTTTCACTGTTATTGTAGGTGATTGGGAGTTCTCGTCTGTACGCTAGCGAACAAAATCTATAGTGCTACCAGAATTGTTGAAATGATTTTTTATTACAAGATAGTTTTTCTGGTCATGGAATCATTATACAACCTGTATGGTAAACAGGGAGGTAAAACATGCCCCGCGTCTTATGGTATGACCATATTCGTTTGTTTGTTTCAACAATTTTGGTAGCAGCTTAGTTTAGTCCCTCTCCAGAAGATCGCAGAAAGACTCAATCTCTTTGTTGGCATACGCGGTTCCAATAGTAAAGTACTTGACCGGCTTGCAGAACCGGACGCGACTGATAAATCGAAACAGGGGCATCAATCCCAATTCATGGTACGCGCTGGATATGCCGAGGTGCGCAACAGCAGAAGCCCCGGCGTCTTCGAGTATCCGGTTCATGGCTTTCTCTATGAGCTCCAGTTCAAAAATATGCAGCGGGGGACCTCCGAAGGTACAGACCGAACCTACCTTCTTTCCAGTCAAGCCTCGAACCGAACGAATGTAACGCGCTACCGGATAAGATATCCTTGCCCATTTTGGACCAGCAATAATAATCCGGTCAAACCGGGATACATCCGGTATCGCAAGAGGCTGGATATCCTCCTCAGTCTGTATATACGTATCGCCAAAGTGATTGCGCCAGGACTTTTTAAAGAGACCTACAAAAACTCCGGGATAATGATGCAGATCTTTTTTTAATTCGGTAAAACGCGATGTCTTTTCCTCTGTTTTAATCTCTTCCCATTCAATTGAATGTCCTTTCTTTTCAAGTCTGAATCCTATTTCTTTTATGAGTGTTTCCGTACGACCCGTCCTTGAATAGTATGCACAAAGCATTTTCATAGAGCTCCTCTCCTTTAAATCAATAATTCCAAAAGGGTTGAAACTGGGTAAAAAGAATGAAAAGTGGATTATTTCTTGGGTTCTTCCTTTATCCCCTTCTTTCCGCCCGTCATGGGCCCCTGTCCGGTTCCCGGTCCGGTGCCCCGACCTTTTCCCTGTCCCTTTCCATGACCATCTTTCGGTCCATGACCCTTGGGTCCTGTTCCATTTTTGTTCGGCATAATTATCTCCTTTGACTGCGGTTATATGATCAGTGTATTCCCGATCCAGTAGCCTACACGATTATAGTGTTTATGCAGGCGCTCTTCATACTCTCTGGTAAACAAACCATTCTCCACATATTCAGGTGACTGTTTGATGTCCTCCTGTGTAAGAGTCACGAAAACTTTCGATTCTTCCCAACTGACACGTTCTATCCATTCCGGGGAAATGAGAACTTTTTTACCGGGCAACCAGTTTCGGGTGTCAACGACCATGTAGCGAATCTCCCAGGTTTCATCATCGATAATAAAATCTTTCACATGTCCAATCTCGTCATCCAGAGCTTGTATATAATACCCTTGAACACTGAGCGTACTGCGAAGATCAGGATTCCAGGGTTTTCCGCCAAAATTGGTAGATTGCCGCTTTCTCGGATCCCGGATGATAACCGGACTATTCCCCCAGGTGTACGAATTATTCCAGTACACCGGCCATCCATAGTAACGGTGGTACAATTCCTCAAATTGTTGTGAAACCGGTTTATCGGTATTCAGTGGCGGGCTTTCTTCAATTTGTTTTTTTGTCAAATCGACAGAAACCTGTTTTTCTTCCTGGTTCACTTTAAGCAGTGCATACGGCGAGAGCAATACGCGCCGGTCATCGAGCCAGTTTCCGGTGTCTGCAATCAAGTACCGAATTACCCAATGGCGATCATCAAAATAGAACTCTTTAACCTTCCCGATTTCTCCGTCTTTGCTCAACAGTGTATACCCGGTAACTTCTTTCGCTTTCATTAACATAGATTAGTCCTTTCATTTCCATAACGGTACATCTCACAGGACTTGGTCCCTGCAAGCCATAACGACAAATATTCCCTCTCTGTGTAATTCTCGCCGATTGGAATCTCTTGTCTGTACGCTGTCGAACAAACACGCTTTATCAACCGGCATGGGGAGTACCAATTGTGCTGTACCCACGCTTGTCCCCATACTCTGCAGTTCGGTCAATTTGATTCTGATTGACAAGTACTCACCTGTGGTGGAAAATGGTAGCAGTTTGCTTTGTCAGGAGAAAGAAATGAGACCGGAAAACATTATCCCGGGTCTTGGATTAACGACCAAAGAGTTCAAGAATGTTGAGTCTTACCAAAAGAGCAGGAACAGTGCGGTCCTGACCATCATGTTTACCGATATACAGGGATTTACTTCCCTCACGGAGGAAAGGGGTGAATCATATGTGCACAAACTGCACATCGAGCATGACAAAGTAATCGTTGACTGCGTTGAACGGGGACAAGCCGGCATCGTTATCAAATATATTGGCGACTCGGTGATGGCCGTATTTTCAGAGCCAACCGCGGCGGTTGAGCGAGCTTTACAGATACAAAAACGTCTGCATGAGTTCAATCAGGAACACCCCGAGCTCGAAGATCTCCATGTACGGATCGGACTGCACATGGGGCAGACTGTTCTTGAAAGCAAGATGCATGTTGACCTTTTTGGACGACATGTCAACAAAGCGTCACGAATTGAAAGCCTGGCCGATGGCGGACACATATACATTTCCTACCCGGTTTTTGACAGTGTCAAATCCTGGCTCATTGAAGCAAATCATGCCGCATACAAATTTCATGGTCAGTATTTGCTCAAGGGAATCGAAAAACCGGAAGAAATTTATGAAGTGTATAATACCGGTCTGACCAAACCAAAAGCGCCGAAAGGTGGCAAGAAAAAGATAATTACCGGACAGCGTCTGGTCGTCTTTACCGCATCGTTTGTAGTCTTGCTGTTTGTTGTTTTCTTTGTACCCGGAGTACGGAACTTGCCCATGAACAAGGCAAACGATGCTGTTTCTCCTGAACCGTCCGGAGAAGAAGACGTGAAAC
Source organism: uncultured Syntrophaceae bacterium (assembly GCA_964487805.1). Lineage (GTDB taxonomy): Bacteria > Desulfobacterota > Syntrophia > Syntrophales > UBA2210 > UBA6078. Next base: position 1,504 of record CAZAST010000063.1, on the reverse strand, counting down.
AGAAGAGTCCCGGAAAACCGGTGGCGGAGCCTGTCATTTCAAATACAGGTGAAGCCCCGGCAGATACAAATCAAACCGCCAAAACAAATCCCGAACAAAAGGTTGAAGATCCGGAAGTTTTTTTCATTTCCCTTAACGCGCTGGAACCGGTTCTGGATCTGGAAACTCCGCTCGTGCTGCAACAGGTTGAAGGATCCGATACCGCAAAGCAATCTCTTGTTCCGATATCCCCCGGCCGTCATGTGGTTCATTTTGTCGTATCCGGTCTCGTCCATTATTTCTATGCGTTTGACGTTACTCCCGGGAAAAACTTTCTTCCCGCGAAGTTTGTCCGTTCGGAACTACCGAGCACCCAGGTCAATCTTTTCCTGAAAGACAACGACAAGCTCCAGGACACACGCAGCTCGCAACAGGACTATTTCTACTACACACGCGGCAATCTTGAGAAAGTCTCACGATCCGGCAGGATAGACGTTACGGTCACGGGCCAACAAGTCTCGCCGGAGACAGCACGTTTTTCTATTGAATATTCCATACTGATTGACGACACAGAAGTTTCACGGGATGTGTTGATGGTCGAAAGTCCCATGAACAGCAACACTTCAACACGGTCAGACCCGATTATCCTTTTTGAGGATGACTACCATGCGTACCATGTACGATATTCATACCGGAATGATTCAATCCAGGTCAATATCGATGCCGCGTTCAAAGACTTTTCCGGAACCGGTTTGTGACTTGACGATAAAACAGGACAGAAGAATACTATTCCGGCAGATGAATAGTTGATCATACCATCACAACAAGGAGTGTGCCATGAATGAGAGAACGGAGCTCGTTGCTCCCTGCGGAATAGATTGCGGGATTTGTGAAATGCATACCTGTAAAGACAACCCGGAAATGCTGGAATACTTCGTATCAAAGGGGTACCCCAAAGAAGCGTTACCCTGCAAGGGGTGCAACGTGGTCAAGGGCAAATGCCCGGTAATGACTACCGAATGCGAAACCTATCATTGCGTACAAAACAGGAACCTGACCAGCTGTGCTTCCTGTGATGAATTTCCCTGCGATAAACTGCAGCCCTCCGCGGACATGGCGAACATACTGCCCCATAATCTGAAGGTGTACAATCTCGTCACAATACAGCGGATCGGGGTGGAAAAGTTTACGGATGTCTCCTCCCGGATCAAGAACCTGTATTATAAGGGTACCATGGTTATTGGCGCCGGACCAAAGATGAAGTAACGGGAATACGTGAAGTTGCTTGCGACGAAGCAACGTAAAGGATACCACCATGGGTTATACCATTGATTGTACAAGCGTCACCTTGCCGATGATACTTGAACGTATTCAATCCACGGATCTTGCTCCCAGTCTGGAGTGCATCAAGGGAATATCCGAAAAAATACTTGATCAATTCAGGGGCATCGGTATCGTCAATCTGGACCAAATCCGGAAATCCCTTTCAACAAAAAAGCGGCTATCCGCAACGGGGATGCTGCTT
>CAZAST010000062.1:0-11097 GCA_964487805.1 uncultured Syntrophaceae bacterium | reverse complement strand
CATGAGCCACGAGATCCGCACCCCCATGAACGGGGTTTTGGGGATGGCCGAACTGCTTCTGGAAACCGATCTGGAGGAAGAACAGGTCAGGTTTGCCCGGACTATCCAGAGCTCGGGCGAGTCGCTGCTGGCGATCATCAATGACATACTTGATCTTTCCAAGATAGAAGCGGGCAGTTTGGAGCTTGAAACCACACCCTTCAATCTCCATCTGCTCATCGAGGATGTGGCCCAGCTCTATGCCTCACGGAGCCACGCGAAGGGGATTGAACTGGCCGTTTCCATTGCGGAGGGGACAGATATCTTTCTCAAGGGGGATCCCACGCGGCTCAGGCAGGTCCTGGCTAATCTGGTAGGGAACGCGATTAAATTTACGGAAAGGGGGGAAGTCGTCGTACGAGCCTCGACGGCGAGGCTCGATGAGGGCCGGGCCGCGTTGAGGATAGCGGTTACAGATACCGGCATCGGGATCAGCCCGAAGGATCGAAAAAAACTGTTCCGATCCTTTACCCAGACCGACGGGTCCACCACCCGTAAATACAGTGGCGCTGGTCTTGGCCTTGCGATTTCCAAAGAGCTGGTTTCACTCATGGGGGGCGTTCTGGACTGCGAGAGTGAACCAGGGAAGGGATCGACCTTCTTCTTTTCTGTGGATCTTGAGATCGGTCCCGAAGTCGGGGTTGATTGCATTCCGCCTAATCTCAACAGGTTTCAGGGGCTCAGACTCCTGATTGTCGATGATAACGCCACAAACAGGGAAATCCTCAAAGGACAGGCGGCGTCATGGGGAATGGATTACGACAGCGCCAGAGGAGGGGAAGAAGGGCTGCAGAAACTGGCCGATGGGGTTCAGGAGGGAAAACCCTTCGATATGGTCATGCTCGATATGGACATGCCGGGAATGGATGGACTGGAAGTGGCTCAACGAATACAGGCCGATCCTTCCCTCGTCGCCGTCCGGGTAGTCATGCTCACCTCGGTCGGATTGCGCGGCGATGCGAGGATGGCCAAGGAGAGCGGCGTTCTTGCCTATCTGACCAAGCCGGTTCGCCAGGCCGACCTCCACGCATCACTCATGAAGGTGATGGACTACAGCCCGAAAGATGAATCTCAGGAGCTCATCACCCGTCACAGCCTCTCCGAGGAGAGGAAAAGATTTCGCATCAATGTCCTTATGGCGGAGGATAACGTAACGAACCAGGAGGTTACCAAGGCGATGCTCCAGGCTTACGGATGTCGGGTCTTTATCGCCAATGACGGCAAAGAGGCCATTGACGCCGTCACGCGCTCGGATGTGACCTATGACCTTATCTTCATGGATTGTCAGATGCCGATTCTCGATGGATATCAGGCCACCGCCGAGATTCGTGCTTTGGAACAGAAGAAGATACACAAACGAATCCCCATTATCGCGCTGACCGCCCACGCCCTCGATGAGGATCGGGACAAATGTCTGGCCGCGGGGATGGATGATTACCTGAGCAAACCCTTTACGCTTAGTCAACTGCTCGCGGTTCTTGAGCGCTGGTTTGACGGAACCGATAGAATGCATCATGGGGAGAAAGACAGGGTAGAGGGAGAGGGGAACAGTGAGAACGACTCGTTGAAGGAAAAAAATATGGAAAATGAGGGATTGGCTTGTATCGATCGAGGCGTGCTGCAGACCCTTCAGGACCTTCAGATCGAAGGGGAACCGAGTATAGTGAAACAGGTGGTTGAAACCTATTCGGCCGACGCGGTCCCCCTCATCTCACAATTGAAACAGGCTCTCTCGGACAATGACGGCGCTGTATTGCAGCGGGTCGCCCATGTCCTCAAGTCAAGCAGCGCCAATGTGGGCGCTCTCAGCCTTTCCGAAATCAGCAGGGAACTTGAAATGAATTGCAGAAAGAACTCCTTGGAAGATGCGGCGCGCCTCGTCGCTGCCATTGAATCGGAATTTGGGAAAGTAAGAGACGCCTTGCGGAGGGAGATCAACTTGCATGATTAGCCGGGAACAGACACACAGAAATCCTCTGGCGCTCGTCGTTGACGATGACAACTCACTGCGCATGGTCATGGGTGCGGCGCTCAGAAAGGTCGGCTTTGACGTGATCGATGCGGAAGACGGCCAGCGGGGCCTTGCCCGCTTTCAGTCCGATCAGCCCGATCTTATCCTGCTGGATGTTGTTATGCCCGTAATGGATGGATTTGAGACATGTGCCACCATCAGGAAACTCCCCGAAGGAATATACACGCAGATCCTCATGGTGACCGGTCTTGATGATACCGATTCAATCAACCGGGCTTTTGATGTGGGTGCGGACGGTTTCGTAACCAAGCCGATCAATCCGGTGATGCTAGGCTACCGCGGACGGTATATGTTACGCGCCGGCCAGGCCTTCAGAGAGTTGTACCAGAACAGAAATCGTCTGGACAAGATGCAGAAACTTGCCAAACTCGGCAACTGGCAGGTTAATCTGGCCACTAGGGAGTTCTTCTGTTCTCGGGAAGCCTGCATGCTCCTCGCATTGAGGGGAGGTTGCAAATGGGTGACGTATGAGGATTTTCTTGCACAGGTTATTCCTTCAGAACGCGACAAGGTGAGGGACGCAATCGACACCGCGGTGGAGGAAAAAAAATCGATCAACCTGGAATATATTACTCTCCTCCCTGACGGGACGCAGAAGCATATACTGAACCAGGGCGAAATACTTTTTGATGCGAGTGGAACACCGGAAACGCTACTGGGAGTGGTTCAGGACGTGACTCAACTGAAGGAGGCGGAGGAGGAAATCCGCCTCTTGGCTTTCTATGACGGCCTGACCGGCCTGGCGAATCGCATGCTCTTCCTGGACCGGCTTGAGCACATCATTGCCAGAGCAAAGCGCAATAATGAGATATTTGCCATCCTCTATCTCGATCTGGACCGGTTTAAACGGGTGAATGACACCCTTGGGCATCATGTGGGAGATCTGCTGCTGAAAAATGTTGCGGAAACGCTGAAAAGAAATATCCGCCGCAGCGATACCGTGACGCGGTTCCGCTCTGAAGATTCGGATTCGGTGATTGCGAGACTGGGGGGGGATGAGTTTACTGTTTTGCTCACCGATATCAGAGATACGGAAAGCGCTGCGATGGTCGCACGACGGCTCATTCAGGCCATACCGACCACCTATCAGTGTGACGGACATGATGTGTCGGTGACCACCAGCATCGGTATAAGCCTGTATCCCCAGGACGGTCAAAACGTTACAGCATTGTTGAAAAACGCCGATTCGGCGATGTATCAGGCCAAGAATTCGGGACGGAACAACTATCAGTTCTATGAGGAATCCCTCAACCGTGCCGCGATTCAGCGGTTTTCAATCGAGAATGACATGAAAAAAGCCCTGGACAGGGAAGAGTTTGCTCTCTTCTACCAACCGAAGATCGATCTCTCCACGAGAAAGATCGTCGGCGCGGAGGCGCTGATCCGCTGGTTTCATCCCGAGAAAGGGATGATTGTTCCCGATGATTTTATCTCTATCGCCGAGGAATCAGGCCTGATTATCGATATCAACAGATGGGTTCTGCACAATGCGTGCGAACAGTGGAACGAATGGCGGGAAGCCGGTTTGTCTCCTCCGCGAATTGCCGTCAATCTGTCCGGTTATCGGTTTGCCCATCAGAATATCATAGAGAGTATGGAGGATATTCTCAGGAGCTGCAGTATCGATGGCCACAATCTTGAAGTTGAAATCACCGAAAATGTCCTCATGCGGGATACGGTTGAAACCATTACGACATTGAAACGGATAAAAGCTCTGGGCATTGTCATGACGCTGGATGATTTTGGAACGGGGTACTCCTCTCTTCGTTACCTGACATCGTTTCCCTTTGACGCCATAAAAATTGATCGTTCGTTCGTCATGGAGTGCACGGAGCAGGAGGATAAGTACGTTATTGTACGCACGATCGTTGCCATGGGGCACAGCCTTGAGAAACGGATCATCGCGGAAGGAATTGAGACAAAAGAACAATTGGAACTGATAAAAGGATGTGGTTGCGATGAGGCCCAGGGATATTACTTCAGTCCCGCAGTCGCCTCTGGTGATTTCCCCGCACTTCTGGCACAGGGGACCCTTTGAAAAAGTCTGTATCCTTTCTCCATACTTTTGCACTCCTGATGTTTACCCCCGCAGGGCCGCTCCCGTTTGGTTTTCTCCACCTTTCTTCTTGACATGTGAGCGCCGTGTTTTTATGGTGGCCCTGGCGCGCAGTGGATTGCCGCTGCACGACCATGCCCATCACAGGAGGAACGATGCGACCAGTCCGCGATGTAATGGAATCAAGAAGTATTGCTATCTTCGGTGCTTCACGGGATCCTTCGAAACCGGGGGCGCTGCTCATCAAAGCCTTGAAGCATTCGGGATTCAAAGGACAGGTTGCCGGAATCAATCCCCGTGGCGGCGAGTACCTGGGTGTGACACTGTATCCACACCTTGATGATGTTCCCTTTGACGTGGACCTGGCAACAATGATCATTCCCCCTGGAGCGGTGCCTGAAGCTCTCAAGGATTGCGCCCGCAAGGGCGTGAAGGGGGTGGTGATCTCCTCCGAGGGATTTGCAGAGTCAGGTGATCAGGGGAAGGCCCTGCAGGAGGAAATCCGCGCCATTTTGCGCTCCGCCGATATCCGCGGTTTCGGACCAAACACGCTGGGACTGGTGAATACGGAGACAGGTCTCCTGACGTCATACTACGTGGGTAAAAACAGCGCACTCCCCGGTTCGGTCGGTTTTGCCGCCCAGTCCGGAATTTTTGTCGGGGCGCTCCTCCTCTACCTCAGTTCCTTCCCCGTATACCGGATATCGAAGGGCCTTGGGCTGGGGAACAAGGTAGACGTGGATGAGAGCGATGCTCTGGAATATCTAGCCGGCGATGAGCAGACGCGGATCATAGGCCTCTATCTGGAGGATATTCACGACGGACGACGGTTTCTGGAAGAAGCCCGGAGAGCGGTACGGAAAAAGCCGGTCATTCTGCTCAAGGGGGGACGTAGCGCCGCAGGAAGCGCCGCCACGGTCTCCCATACGGCGAGCCTCGCCGTGAACGACGTCATACTGGATGGTGCCCTTCGCCAGGCAGGGGTATTGCGGGTGAAGGGTGTTGAAGAACTGATGGCGACTATCATGGGATTTCAGTGGTCTCCGCTTCCCCGGGGAAACAGGATCGCCCTGGTTACCTCCAGCGGGGCTCAGGCGATTATGAGTGTCGATCAGGCGTCCGATGAGGACCTCCCGCTTGCCCGGTTCAAACCGGAAACCCTGGAACGTCTTTTCACGGTCATCTCAACCGAACCCAAACGAAAGAACCCTGTTGATATCTATCCGGACATGAATGTTCACGGTTTTGAGAAGATCTCCGTTGAAATCACCGATGCTCTCTTTGATGACGACGGCGTGGACGGGATCCTTTTTATCACCTTTGCCGCCGGGATCAACGAGATGCTGACCCCCCTCGTGGATCTTGTCAGAAAAAAAAGGAATAAACCCTTCTTCATCTCCCTTCTGGGAGATGCCGATCATATGGCTCTCTCACGTGCCTATCTGATGGAAAGTGAGATTCCCATTTTTGATTTTCCCGAAACGGCTGTGCGGGTCTTTTCCCGGATATGGCAGTACGCGCGGAGGCTCAGGTTCCCCGTGTGAAGAGGCGGTATTTCCGGCTTTTCAACCCCGTATCCCTGACCGACCTGTCCGCGAACCGCGACCGGTGAGAATAAAAGACCGATGGGTCTGAGAATGTGCCAACCCTGTTGGCTCTATCAGAAGGAGTGCTCTTTCCCCGGAAATGCCCCGCCCTTGACCTCGTCGATGTACTGTTTCATGGCGGCCCGGATATCCTTGTTCAGTTCCGCGTACTTCTTCACAAACTTCGGGGTGAATTTCTCGAAGATCCCGAGCATGTCGTTCACAACGAGGACCTGGCCGTCGCATTCGACGCCCGCTCCGATCCCGATTGTCGGTATGGTCAGGGCCCTGCTGATCTCACCGGCAAGCTGTGCCAGAACGCATTCCAGGACGAGGGAAAAGGCTCCCGCCTCTTCCAGCACCCTGGCATCTTCCATCAGTTTCCGGGCTGTTTTGTCATCCTTCCCCTGCACTTTGTAGCCGCCAAGCTGGTGAACCGACTGGGGGGTCAGACCGAGATGCCCCATGAGCGGAATCCCCGAAGACGTGATCTTTCTGACCACATCGGCTACCTCCTGCCCCCCCTCCATTTTGACGCCGTGGGCGCCCGCCTCCTTCATGAGGCGGCCCGCGTTGTACATTCCATCCTGCACGGACGTATGGTAGGAGAGAAAAGGCATGTCAGCGATAACCATGGCCCGTTTCACCGCACGGGAGACCGCCTTTGTGTGGTGGATCATGTCTTCCATGGTGACCGGGAGCGTGCTGTCATACCCCAGCACGACCATACCAAGGGAATCCCCGATCAGTATGATGTCCATCCCCGCCTCATCCATAATGGCGGCTGTGGAATAGTCGTAGGCCGTCAGCATGGATATTTTCTCCCCCGACTGTTTCATCTTCTGTATGACCGAGGTGGTGATTTTGTTGATTGTTCCCTGTTTACTCATGTAAATCTCCTTTCAGCAATGATTGTATCTCCCCGGCCCTGTCTTTCGACAGGGTGCTGTTTCCCACGGCTATATCCGTGGTGAAAAGCCCCATTTCTCGGTACAGAGCCAGGAGCCGGGGTGACTTTTCGCCAAGAATCTTGAGATGCCGGCGGATGGTGCCGATGTCGCCGCGCGCAATGGGCCCCGTGAGCGATTTTCCGGTTCCCTTTTCTTCAATGTTTCTCATCGTTCCCTGGACGAGCGGCCAGAAGGACCGGAGCGCTTCCTTCTCTCCCATCCCCATCTGCCGGTAAATCCCCTCCACTGTGTTCATCAGGGTGACGAGGTAGTTCGATGCCATGCACGCGGCGGTGTGGTAAAGCGGCTTGTCCTCGTCCGATACGAAGAAAGGGATCCCCCCCAGATCCGTGGTGACGCGAACCGCCCATTCCCGTATCTCTCCTTCGGCAGTGATGCTGAAAGTACTTCCCGGAAGGCTGGTGATGACCCCTTCAATGTCCACGAAAGACTGAAGGGGATGGATGGACGCTATCTGCGCCCCCGTCGCTCGTGCTGATTCCAAAAGGTCGAGTCCACCGGCCCCGCTCATGTGAACGACCAGCTTGCCGGGGCCGAACCCACCCGTCTCCGCGATCTCATTGCACAGGGATCGAATCAGGTCGTCAGGCGTGGTGATGAAGATGGCGTCCGCGGACAGGGCGGCGTGGAGGGGGTCCTTCGAGACAGCACCCCCCGTGTATGGAACACCCCGTTCGATGGCACCGGGGGAGCGGTCCGAAACCGCGGCTATTTCGTATCCCGCTTTGCGGAGAAGATAGCCTATCGCGGTCCCTACCTTGCCGAGTCCTATGATAGCGATTGAGTCTTTTTTCATCTCACAAAAAAGGGGCCGACCCGACTGATATCGGAAAGGCCCCGCAAGATGCGTGATTGCTTAGCGTTTTGTCTTCGACCGTTCCGTCTCAGTCCAGAACTCCCGGATCCAAGCGGTTTCTTTCTCCACTACCACGGGAGGGATGTCTTGTCAACAGAGGAATCACCTGCAGGTTTCCATCTTTCCCCCTTGTAATTCCCAAATAAGTTATTATACTAAAAAAGCATTTCATCCTCGTGGTGTTTGCGGATGACGCCCGCATCACGGCATGAAAAATGAAATCCTCTGTTCCATATCTGCTAGGAGAACAATGAGAAAGATCGATTTGATGGTTTTTGATTTTGACGGCACACTCGTGCACTCCGGGGTTGATCTTGCGAATTCGGTGAATTACGCGCTGGAAAAACTGGGCATACCGGTCCTTGAGACGGAGAAGATAGTGGGATTTGTCGGTGACGGCGTGATGAAACTGATTGAACGGTCCCTCGGGGAGCAGCACCGGGAGCGGTTCGACGAGGCGATGAGAATATTCCGTGACCATTATGCGCAGCACCTTCTGGACACAACGGCTCTCTATCCGGGCGTGACCGACGTATTGGAGCATTTCAGCGGGACAACAAAGATCGTTATTACCAATAAGTTGTATGAATATACGCTGAAAATTGCGGAGGCGCTGGGGATAGCTCCCTACTTTGAAGAGATAATCGGTATGGACAGCCTGCCCTGGAAGAAACCGGACCGGGCGCTCTTGGTCCCCCTTATGGATCGGTATGGTGCCGGAGAATCGCGCACGGTGGTTATTGGTGACGGGATCAATGACATTCTCCTGGCCAGGTACACCGGGGCGCTGAGCTGCGCTCTCCTGAACGGCCTGGGGGCGCGGGACGCCCTCCTGTCCCTCAAGCCTGATTACCGGTGCGAGGATATTGGAGAGTTGAAAGGACTGTTCGTGTAAAGGATCGGAGAGCGGAAAAGGGCTTCACCTATGCGTAAGGTCAAAAGCACGATTGAGAAGTATGCCATGCTTGCCGCGGGAGACCGGGTAGGCGTTGCCGTTTCGGGCGGGGCGGATTCCGTCGCCCTCCTGCGCGTCCTTGCGAATCTTGCGCCCGAGTACGCCCTTGACCTGTCTGTACTGCACCTGAACCACGGCATCAGGGGGGAGGAAGCCGATCGGGACGAAGACTTTGTCAGGAAGATGGCTGGAACCATGGGGATCTCTTTCGATGTGGAGAGAATTTCCATCCCGGAACTGCGGCGGAAGCGGGGAGGCTCCCTGGAAGACGTGTGTCGTGAGGAGCGATATGCGTTCTTCGAGCGGGCTGTGCGGAGGAACAGACTGGCCCGGATCGCCCTGGGGCATACCCTGAGCGATCAGGCGGAGACGGTCCTGATGCGGTTTCTCAGAGGGAGCGGGCTGGAAGGGCTCAGGGGCTTCCTTCCGGTTCGGGACGGTATCTACATTCGTCCCCTTATGGAAGTTAAGCGCGATGAAATCATATCATTTCTGACTGACAATGAAATACCCTACGTGACCGACAGTTCCAACCGGGACGAGGCGTATCTGCGCAACAGAATCCGGGGAACGTTGATCCCGGAGATGAAGGCATACTACAATCTGAGACTGGAAGAAAATATTGGCCGTACGGCTGAGATCCTGAGACTTGAAGATGATTTTATCGAAGAGTCGGTTTCGCGGATCATCGCTGCGTGGAACATAGACCGGGATGTTCCCCGGCTCTCGCTGCGGAAGCTGAAGGAACTCCATCCGGCCCTCATGTGGCGGCTGGTCAAGACGCTCCTTGAGGCGCATTCTTCCTTGAAAAACGGGATCGGGTATCTCCACGTCAAGGCGGTGGTGGATCTGGTCGAATCGCCCGCACCGAACGCTCAAGCGGACCTCCCTTTCAACATGAGGGCCTGGCGTGAGTACGATGATCTGAGTATCGCGACGAAGGGCGAATCGACGGCTGATCGCGATTTCTCATACGAGGTGCGAATCCCGGGGAGTGTGTATATCGCGGAGACGGGAGAGAGAATCATCTTTGATCTGGTTGGTGCAAACGAGGCGGACCCCCGTTCGCATAACCCCGTTTTTATGGACCGCGAAGCCATCGCTTTTCCCCTGATTGTAAGAAATATCAGGCCGGGGGACCGGATTCAACCCCTAGGCATGGAAGGGACACGGAAAGTGGCGGCGATCCTGATGGATGAGAAGGTGCCGAAGATACGCAGGCGTTCAGCTCCACTCCTGGTTGACCGCGAATCAGTCTTGTGGGTGCCGGGACTGCGGATGAGTGACCGGGTGAAGATAAGGGATATAACGGAAAAAGTGGTAAAAGCTGAAATTATTTGATAGGGAAGAGACCTCAAAATTATCGACAGGAGTGAATAGTGAATCAGTCACAGAAAAATATAGCCCTCTGGATAGTGATCAGTCTGGTTTTTCTCTTTCTTTTCCAGATGTTTAATCAGCCGCAGGGGAAGAAGGACGAGATCGTCTACAGTGACTTTATCGCCTACCTCGACAAGGGACAGGTGACCGATGTGACTATCCAGGGCGAGACCATCGAAGGGAGACTTTCAGACGGCAAACTGTTTACACTGTACGCCCCCCGGGACCCGAACCTGATCACCGTTTTAAAATCAAAGGGGGTGAGGATCACAGCCAAACCGGCCGAAGGTTCTTCCTGGTATATGACCATACTCATATCATGGCTCCCCATCATACTTCTTATCGGTGTCTGGATTTTCTTCATGCGCCAGATGCAGGCGGGCGGCGGCAAGGCCATGTCCTTCGGGAAGAGCAGGGCCCGACTGATGACGGACAAGTCCCACAAGACCACCTTCGCCGATGTGGCGGGGGTCGATGAGGCCAAGGAAGAGCTGGAGGAGGTGGTTGAGTTCCTGCGCGATCCCCGGAAATTCACGAAGCTGGGAGGACGGATACCGAAGGGCGTTCTCCTGGTGGGGCAGCCCGGCACGGGGAAAACGCTTCTCGCTCGCGCTATCGCCGGTGAGGCGGGGGTTCCGTTTCTGAGCATCAGCGGTTCCGATTTTGTGGAGATGTTTGTGGGTGTCGGCGCGTCCCGGGTACGCGACCTCTTTAACCAGGGGAAGAAAAATGCTCCCTGCATCATCTTCATCGACGAACTCGACGCGGTGGGACGGCAGCGGGGGGCCGGCCTCGGGGGTGGTCATGACGAGCGGGAGCAGACACTGAATCAGATGCTTGTGGAGATGGACGGATTTGAATCGAATGAGGGAGTTATCATCATGTCGGCCACCAACCGGCCTGATGTCCTCGATCCCGCACTGCTCAGACCCGGAAGGTTCGACCGGCAGGTCGTTGTACCCCTCCCGGATGTCAGGGGGAGGGAAAAGATCTTCGAGGTCCACGTCAAGAAGGTTCCTCTGGAGCCCAATGTCAACCTTTCGGTCATCGCCCGGGGGACCCCCGGGTTTTCCGGTGCTGATATCGAAAACCTGGTCAATGAGGCGGCCCTGTACGCGGCACGGCAGAACAAGGAGTCGGTCTCCCTGTCCGACCTGGAATTCGCGAAGGACAAGGTCCTCATGGGGGCGGAGCGCAAGAGCATGGTCATCAGCGACAGCGA
>CAZAST010000061.1:0-11155 GCA_964487805.1 uncultured Syntrophaceae bacterium | reverse complement strand
ATTTTTATCCTCTCATCTGGGAGATGCCCATGGTCGAACTGATGGGGGGCTCGGCCACCTCGGAGGAGACACTGGATCGAGTCCGGCAATTCATGAAGGATATCGATGTCGTTCCGCTCATGGTCCTCAAAGAGAGCACCGGTTTTCTCTTTAACCGCATATGGCGGGCGATCAAGAAGGAATGCCTGACCGTTGCGGACACGGGCGTGGCTTCCTTTGAAGATGTGGACCGCGCCTGGAGCATCTTCATGGCCGTTTTTAAGAGAGTTCCGGGCCCGTTCGCGCTCATGGACTCGATAGGGCTGGATACCGTTCTGGATATAGAAAAAGTGTATCACCAAAAGTCGGGCAACAGCGCCGACGCCCCTCCCAAGATTCTTACCGACAAGGTCGAGAACAGGGAATTGGGCCTGAAGACCGGGAAAGGGTTCTATACCTACCCTCGTCCTGCTTTTGAGAAAGAGGACTGGCTTCCGATCGGCAAACGCGCTGTTGCAGAAGACTGATTGCCAGTGTACAAATGGCGTATCCCTTATTGCACGGATTCTGACTGGGGTGCTGGATTTTCTGCATGAGATTGAATCAGACCGGAAGTCAAAACCTGGGAAAGAGTAAGTTGAAGGTAGATCGGTGAAGGCATGCGTGTTATGCCGAAGACACAACCATAACGGTTAATGGAGGAATTTTTTATGACGTCTCAGGGGAAGGAACAATCGGTTCAGGTCGCTGTCGTACAGGCGGCGTCAGTACCCTTCGACAGCGAGGCCTGTGTTGACAAGGCGGTTCGCCTGATCGGCGATGCCGCCGCCACCGGCGCGAAGGTGATCCTCTTTCCGGAAGCCTTTGTCGGCGGATATCCGAAAGGGTTGAGCTACGGCCTCGTGGTGGGCGCGCGCGACCCGGCGGGACGGGAAGAATTCCGGATATATTTCGACGCCGCGATCGAGGTGCCGGGGCCGCAGACGCAACGGCTCGGCGAGGCCGCGGCTGAACACCGGGTCTATGTCGTGATCGGTGTCATCGAGCGCGAAATCGGTACCTGTTACTGCACCGTGCTCTTTTTCGGTCCCGACGGGAGCCTGCTCGGCAAGCATCGGAAACTCATGCCGACCGCCCTGGAGCGGATGATCTGGGGATTCGGGGACGGTTCAACACTGACGGCCGTCGAGAGTCCGTACGGACGGATCGGCTCGGTCATCTGCTGGGAAAATTACATGCCCATGCTGCGGATGGCCATGTACGCCAAGAACGTCGCCCTCTATTGCGCCCCTACCGCCGATGACAGAGACACGTGGCTGCTGTCCATGCGGCATGTGGCCCTCGAAGGACGCTGTTTCGTGCTAACCGCGTGCCAGTTCATCCGCAAGAGGGATTTTCCGAAATCGGTGCGCGTGTCTCTGGGCGACGGGCCGGATTCGGTATTGATGCGCGGCGGAAGCGCTATCATCAGTCCATTGGGCGCCGTGCTGGCGGGGCCGGATTTCGAAGGCGAGACCATTCTGACGGCAACGCTTGATCTGGGTGAGATCGCCCGTGGAAAGTTCGACATGGATGTTACGGGCCACTACAGCCGCCCGGACATCTTTCAGCTCCGCGTGAATGAGGAGCCCATGGAGCCGGTGATTTCAAAGACCGGAGAATAACAAAGAAAGTCTGGTGGCCCCCTCCCCTTCCGCGGAAACGGCTGACGCATGAAGGCTTTCGGAGAGGGGCAGAAACGGATCAAGCGAATTTGAGTACACACTGTGGCAGAAAAGAAGGGAGACCTGTATGGAACTCATCAAGATTATTTGCGCAATCATATTGCCGCCGTTAGGCGTGTTTTTGCAAGTCGGCATCGGAAAGCATTTCTGGATTAACATTCTGCTGACCCTGCTCGGCTATATTCCCGGTATCGTTCACGCCGTATGGGTTGTGGCGAAAAACAAATGAGCCCACGGTGAAAGAGCCGTCATATGACTCGACGCATGCATGGTTCGCGGAACTCTTTTCTGATACGATTATCGCTACTGCTCATCGTACTTTTAACCGGATGCGTTGGAATACCTGAAGACGTAACGCCCGTCGATCATTTCAGATTGGAAAGATATCTGGGCACATGGTACGAAATCGCGCGGCTGGATCACTCATTCGAGCGAGGGCTCTCTCACGTGACGGCCGATTACAGCTTGCGGGATGACGGCGGCGTCAGAGTCATCAACCGCGGTTATTCCGCAGCGAAAGATGCGTGGCAGGAAGCGGAAGGCAAGGCATATTTTGTTAAAGCATCGGATCAGGGATTTCTGAAAGTTTCTTTCTGGGGTCATTTTTACGGCTCGTATATCATTTTAGAACTTGACCATGAGCATTATCAGTACTCGCTTGTATGCGGACCCGACAAATCGTATCTGTGGATCCTGGCGAGAGAACCGAAGATACCGGATGAGATACGGGACATGCTCGTAGGAAAAGCGGCCGCCCGCGGTTTTGAAACGGCAAAACTCCTGTTTATCAATCATGACTGATCTCATGCCTCGGTCTGTGTCATGACAGAAAAAACGGGTGTTTCCGATCGTCACAGACGGTTCCGACGCGCGCTCACAATCCCTGTGGCGGCAGTGGATCGCGGATGAATCAGAGCCTTCACAGTCGCAATTCCTTGCGTGAAAATCGATTTCACAGTAATATACGGCACATTCCGTTTGACGCTGGTCGTGAACAGGATCAGGGGAGCATCACCGGGACACGCGAATGGTGCGCCGACCGTTTTGTCTCCCTCTGGATTTCATGTCTGCACAAAAGGTGAAAGGAAAAATGCAATGCAAGCGCGTGGACCGCTCATGATCGAACATCGTCTGATCGAACGGATGCTCAAGGCGATTCAGGACATCCTGAAACGGATTGAGGAAACTCAGGCCATTGATCCGGTACGTGTGGATACGGTTGTCGACTTCATTCGTACATACGCCGACCGGACGCATCACGGGAAGGAAGAAGAAATCCTTTTCGAGGCGATGAAAGAGAAACCTCTGTCGGAAGAGGACCGTCGTTTCATGGATGAACTCATCGAGGAGCACGTCTTTGGACGGCGGACAACCAAGGCCCTCGTCGATGCAAACACCCGCTACCGGAATGGTGATGAGGCCGCGCTGTCGGAGATTGTCGAAAAACTTCACACCCTGATCGAATTCTATCCGACCCACATCGAGAAGGAGGACAAAGTCTTCTTCCCCGCTTCCAGGGGCTACTTCACGGAGGAAGAGGACCAGGCCATGCTTGCCCGGTTCCGGGAGTTTGACGGAAAGATGATTCATGAAAAATACGAAAACGTGGTCAAGGAGTTGACGTCAGAATAAACGGCTCTTGTGGAACGGACACATTTAACAGGAGAAAAGGATGAAAGAAAAGATACTGCCGGCTTCTTTGGCTGGCATGGTCGATTATCAAACGGACGCGGTTGTCAGCAAAACCATCATTGAGAAAACGGCGGGAACGGTTACCGTGTTTGCCTTTGACATGGGCCAGGGTTTGAGCGAGCATACGGCCCCTTTTGATGCGCTGGTCCAGATCCTTGACGGAGAGGTGGAAATCAGGATTTCCGGGGAGCCTCTTCATCTGAAAACGGGCGAGATTCTTATCATGCCCGCCCATGAACCGCATGCATTGAAATCGGTCACCCGTTTTAAAATGTTATTGACTATGATCAAATCATAGGGAATAAAAACGGGGCACGGATCCGGTTAAGCAGGGGTGTGGCCGGCAGGCCGTAAAGCCATCCGGGTATCACCGAAACAAAAAGGATAACACGGGAAGGAGCGCGCACATGGAACAGATAGCAGTCAAAGTGCAGGAGTGGATCGCACTGTACGGTTTGAAGGTAATAGCCGCCATCGTCATATTGATTATCGGTCGTTGGGCGGCCAAAGGGGTCACATCCCTCATCCGGAAGATGCTGCGCAAGGGACGTATAGACGAGACACTGGTGTCGTTTGTGGCAAACCTCTGCTACGTCGGCATCATGGCCTTTGTCATTATCGCCGCGTTGGGGCAGCTTGGCGTGCACACGGCCTCATTCGTCGCCGTACTCGGTGCCGCCGGTCTGGCTGTCGGCCTGGCCCTGCAGGGCTCGCTGTCGAACTTCGCCGCCGGAGTCCTGATGATTATCTTCAAACCCTTCAAGGTCGGGGATTATATCGAGGGCGCGGGCGTCGCTGGAGCCGTCGAGGAAATCGGAATCTTTACGACGGAGCTGAAATCGCCCGACAATAAGAAGATCATTGTCCCGAACGCCAAAATGACGAGCGACAACATCGTCAATTATTCGGCCAAGGAAATCAGGCGTGTCGATCTGGTCGCCGGCGTGAGTTACGGGGATGATCTCGATAAGGTGCGAAAGGTCCTGGAAGGCATTCTGGCTGGGGACGAACGGGTTCTGAAGGATCCCGCTCCGACGATCGGCGTGCTCTCGCTGGGAGACAGCAGCGTCAATTTCGCCGTGCGGCCCTGGGTTAAAACGGCCGATTACTGGGATGTCTTTTTCGCGGTCCAGGAAAGCATCAAGAAGCAATTCGACGCCGAGGGCATCAGCATTCCTTTCCCGCAGCAGGATATTCATGTGCACAAGGCTGACTGACCGGTCGCTGAGACTAGCGTTTTTTAATGCAACATCATCAAAAGCAAAGAAAGGAGTAGTATTATGCCGGAATTTGGATCTCCCTTTTCAGGATTGGCACAGGACAGGAAACTGACAAACGAGGAACTGATCCGCGCGATTCGTTTCATGATCGCCGCGGAATATGAAGCGATTCAGTTATACATGCAGCTTGCCGAATCAACGGACAACAAACTGGCCATCGAGGTGCTGAAAGACATTGCCGACGAGGAACGGGTTCACGCCGGAGAGTTCCTGCGCCTCCTTCGGGAATTGGCCCCGGATGAGGAGAAGTTCTATGCCGAGGGGGCCGAAGAAGTAGAGGAAGAAATCGAGAAAATGAAGTAGGAAACCTGCGCATGAATGCTTTGTTCTGGTGGGTGCCGAAACTGTTCATCGGGATAGCGTCCCTCTTTTTTCTCGTATGGGGGATTGATGTCCTTGTTTTTTCCTATACCATGGACAACCCATTGGAATTCATCATGTATTTTTTCTCGTCAAGTATGCTGATCCTCGTGAGTGTTGTCGGTCTCATATATTGCGCCTTCAGGTTCTTCAGGAGGATAAAGGGCGGAGAAGAAACCCGGTGATCCGGCTGGAAATTTCTTCATGTTTCAGGTGGAACTCGCCGTCAATGATCGGTCCGCCTGACTGATAACGGGTACAGCGTCTCTTGAGGCTTCTTGGCCCTGTGTGTAAGGGTAGAGTGCCATGATTATCGTACAGAACGCCACCACGGCATGCGCGGTATGCGGGAACGTCCCCGCCGTCATCTTCTGCGACGGCTGCCACATTCCCCTCTGCCGGGAGTGCCGGAAATTCGATCTCTGGGGGTACGGCTGCGGCCACGTGGATACGAAAGCGTTCTGCGCTGCCTGTTTCAAGGACATCAATATCAATCCCTACGGCGGAAGTGTACATGATGCAAATGATTCCACAGAAATTTCTTAAACAGGAAGAAAACGAAGGCCGCGTGCGTGGAAACGGGACGGTGACAGCCGCGAAGACTCCATTGAATCTTTCATTGAAACGTCTCATTGCCGCCGCTGCCGCGCTTCTTATCTGGGGAATGTCGATTCCCGGTTTCACCTACGACCTGGCGGACAAGGTCCGGGAATTCACGCTCGAAAACGGCCTGAAGATCCTGGTTGTTGAACGGCACGCCAGCCCCACCGTCTCTCTGTACATCAGCCACCGGGTCGGCGCCGCGAATGAGATAAGCGGTCATACGGGAATCGCTCATTTCCTCGAACACCTCCGTTTCAAAGGAACAAAGACCATTGGAACACGGGATTATGACCAGGAGAGCCGAATCCTTCGCGAGATCCGCGAAACGGGAGACGCCCTCGACCGCGAAGCGATGAAAGGGGACGCCGCGGACAAGGGAAAGATGCTGGATCTCCGGAAACGCCTGGAATCTCTTCAGGAAGAGGCCACCGTGTGGAGTATCCCCGGTGAGATAGACCGCCTGTACACGGAACACGGCGGCGGTGATCTCAACGCCTTTACGAGCCAGGACATAACCACCTATCATGTGAGCCTTCCCGCTAACAAGATAGAACTCTGGGCGCGAATAGAAGCGGACCGGATGGCCAATCCCGTTTTCCGCGAGTTTTATTCCGAACGGGACGTGGTCCTGGAGGAACGCAAACAACGGGTGGCGTCCGATCCCCGGGGGAAACTTATGGAACAGTTTCTGGCCGCCGCTTTCCTGGCGCATCCCTACCGGCGGCCCATACTCGGCTGGCCTTGGGATATGCGCTTTCTCGATATGGAGACCATCAGGGATTTCTTCAACACCTACTATATCCCCGGCAACACGGTGATCACTGTCGTGGGGGATGTCACTCCGGACACCGTGGTGGAGATCATAAGATGCTACTTCGGCCCCTTTCCCTCGCGTGCCATACCGGAACGCCGGATCACGGAAGAGCCGCCTCAGACCGGAGAGAGACGAACGGAGGTGGTGTTCGACGCGGCGCCCCGGATTATCATCGGATACCATAAACCCACCCTCCCCTCCTTCGATGATTGCGTATTCGATGTGATCGACACGATTCTTTCCGGGGGGAGAACGTCGCGCCTCTTCAAGTCCCTCGTAAAAGAAAAAGGGATTGCCGCCACTGTTTCGACTGCCAACGGGTATCCCGGGGCGCGCTACCCAAACCTTTTTGTCATATTCGCGGAACCGGTGTCTCCCCACACCACGGGCGATCTGGAAGCGGCAATCTATGAAGAAGTGGACCGGCTGAAGCGGGAGCCGGTGGAATCACAGGAGCTTGAAAAGGCGAAAAATCAGCTCAAGGCTGATCTTCTGAGAAATCTGGCGACCAATTCCGGCCTCGCGGGGATGCTCTCCTACTATGAAACCGTTGCGGGGGACTGGCGCTACATTTCAACATTCCTCGATCTGGTGGAAAAGGTCACCCCCCAAGACATTATGAGAACGGTGGGCACCTACCTGACCCGACAAAACAGGACGGTTGCCACTCTGGTGACAGACAAATGAAGAGACGCCTTCTTTACACCATATTCCTCATTCCGTTCTTCCTTTCATGCGCGTGGCACGGCGCGCTGATGAGCGACCCGGACAGTATCGTATATCCCGCCCTCCGTTTCGAGCCTCCTGAGGCGCAGAGGACCGCATTTGAAAACGGAATGATTCTTTACTTCCTGGAGGATCATGAGCTTCCCCTCGTGAATCTGACGGCTATCGTGAGGATGGGTTCCTTCTACGATCCCCCCGGGAAAGAGGGTCTTGCCGAGCTTACGGGCAGCGTCATACGAACCGGAGGGACATCCTCCATGACGGGAGACCGGCTGGATGAGGAACTGGACCTTATCGCAGGAATCATTTCCGTCTCTGTGGGAAAGGAATCAACCACCCTTTCCCTCTCCGTCCTTCAAAAAGATCTGGACAGGGGACTTGAGATTTTTTCCGACATGCTGATGAACCCGGTTTTCGCCGAAGAAAAAGTGGCTCTGGCCCGGTCTCTTGAAATTGAGGCCCTCAAAAGAATTAAAGACAATCCTCAACGGACCACTTTCAGAGAATTTCATCGCCTGATTTACCACGGCGACCCGCGAGGACGGCTCTCGTCCGTCGAAACAATCGGGAACATACAACGGGAAGACCTGGCCTCCTTCCACCACAGGTTTTTCGGCCCGGCGAACACGATGATCGCGGTGTCGGGGGACGTTCACAGCGCCGAATTGACCAGAAAGATACAAAGCTATCTGGGGAACTGGAAAACAAAGGGAGAGGGAACAAAGATCCCGCCTCCGCCCGCATATCCGGGGTCCTCTCTGAATTATCTCTACAAGGACACGCCTCAGTCCGTCATACTGACGGGATACCCCGCACCCGGAAAGACGAATCCCGACTATTACGCCTTCGAAGTCCTCGATTTTATCGTTGGAAGCGGTGGTTTCCGCTCCCGCATCTTCGGCGAGGTGCGCAACCGGCTGGGCCTCGCTTACAGCGCCGGGAGCTTTTATTCCGCCCGCCCGCACCACGGCATCTTCGGCGCCTACGGAATCGTGAAGGCTTCCTCAACCGTGGACGCCCTGACCGCCGTGGAAAAGATCCTGGACGAAATGAGAAGCGCGGGAGCGGGTCTCGAGGAACTGGCATGGGCCAAGAAATCGATCCTCAATAACTTCATATTTTCTTTTTCCACCCCAAACCGGATCGTTACTGATCAGATGATGCTGGAATACGACGGCCTGCCCGGCACTTTCCTGAAAGAGTATAAAAATAATATAGAAAAAGTAAATTTTGACGATATACGGAATGTGGCCTCGCGGTACCTCGCGGAGGAAAAGCGGGTGGTCCTCGTCCTCGGCGATGAAAAAAGATTTGAAAAGCCTCTTTCCTCCATCGGCACCTTCCGATCGGCGGGGGACAGGACAGGGGCAGATCAATGACGCGAAGGGGCGAAGCCAGGAGGCCAGGCGATAACGGGGAAAACCTCTTCGAGAGGATCAGCGCCCGGATAGACTCGTACGAGAGCGACATGGTGGCCCTCCAGTTGAGTTTGACCGCGATACCGGCGCTGGCGCCGGAGAACGGCGGCAACGGAGAATACCAGAAGGCCCGCTACCTCGTGGAACAACTCAGGGCAATGGGGTTTCGCACCATCAGGACCTTCGATGCCCCCGACGACAGGGTCGCCTATAATTGCCGCCCCAACGTCATTGTAACCGTCCCCGGGACACACCGCGGGAGAACCGTCTGGGTTCTTACCCACATGGACATTGTCCCGCCAGGCGAGCTCGGGCTCTGGGACCATGACCCGTACAAAGGGTATGTGAAGGATGGAAGGGTATTCGGCAGGGGGACGGAGGACAACCAGCAGGATCTGGTGGCCTCCATCTTCGCGGCCAGGGCCTTTCTTGACGAAGGCGTAAAACCGGCATTCCCGGTGGGGCTCGCCTTCGTTGCCGATGAGGAAACATCGAGCAGCAAAGGGCTCGTCTACCTCCTGGGCATGAAGAAAAAGCTCTTTAAAAAGGATGATATCATCGTTGTCCCCGACTTCGGCAACGAGGAGGGATCGATGATCGAGGTGGCTGAAAAAAGCCTTCTCTGGCTGCGGGTGAAAACCGTGGGAGCGCAATGTCACGCGAGCAGGCCGGGGCTCGGGAGAAACGCCTTTGCCGCCGCGTCGCATTTCATCACGAAATTGCGTGATCTGTACCGCATCTTCGACAGGGTTGACCCCCTCTATACCCCTCCGACGAGCACCTTCGAACCCACGAAAAAAGAGGCCAATGTCCCCAATATCAATACGATACCGGGGGATGATGTCTTCTATCTCGATTGCCGGATTCTCCCCGACTGTGATCTGGTGCAGGTCATGTCGCGTATGCGCTCCATGGCGGACGAGGTGGAGGAATCTTTCGACGTCGCCATCGATATCGTTCCCGTTCAGACGGTGGAAGCGCCCCCTCCCACGGATGTGAACGCGCCGGTTGTGAAGGCTCTGGCGAAAGCTGTGCGGGAAGTGTATGGTGTGGACGCCCATGCCGGAGGAATCGGCGGCGGCACCGTGGCGGCACCCCTCCGAGAGAAGGGTTACCAGGCGGCCGTATGGAGCAGGCTGGGCGGAATGGCGCACCAGCCGAATGAGTACTGCTTCATTTCCAATATGATAGGGAACGCAAAGGTCTTCGCCCATCTCTTCCTCGGGCGGACGTGAGAAACTCGTTGTTGCAGAAGGAGACGCAGATGAAACAAACGAAGGCTTCAGGAAACGCCA
The DNA here is from genome assembly GCA_964487805.1 of uncultured Syntrophaceae bacterium. Classification (GTDB taxonomy): domain Bacteria; phylum Desulfobacterota; class Syntrophia; order Syntrophales; family UBA2210; genus UBA6078. Next base: position 1,264 of record CAZAST010000061.1, on the reverse strand, counting down.
AGAGGGTGGTTATCCTTGAAAAAGACAGCCGTTTTCTCTCCGATATGAGAGACGCCCTGCGGGGAGATCCCGAGTTGCAGATCATCGGCGAGGGCACCGATCTGCCCCGGGCAACCGCGCTTCTCACGGATGAGTTGGACGAGGCGCCCGACATTATCATAGCCGGTCTTGACCTCCTCAAGGAGGCCGTGGCGAGCAACCTGGATGGCCTCATGGCGCTGAAGGATAAGATGCCGGGGACCAGGCTTATCGTCACGAGCGACCGATACGCGGATGAAGAGATATTCCGCATGATACACGAGGGGATCCGAGGGTTTTTTCTCAAGGGAACACCCCCCGCTCTTATCACAAAATGCGTGCGTGTGGCGCTCTCGGGAGGGATGTGGATGGACAACGCTTTTATCGCCCGTGTTTTTGAAGCGGTAGCGAACCGGGATGAAAAGATGGGCAAGGGGTAATCCCGGACTGAGACCGTATGACGAAATCTCTCCGATTGGTTTTGAACGAACAGATGACACTCGGGGGTTTATTGGGTGATTGAGGAGGTTTTTATGGAAAAAGAACAGAGAGTTGAAGGGGACAAAATCAAGATCGTCATCTTTGACGAAGACGCCCCTTTTGTACATAAGCTGAAAGAAGTCATACAGGCGGCCCCCGATATCGAGATCATTGACGTTCGGAGGAATATGGAGAGCGCTAAAGAATTCCTGCTCGGGGTCCAGGCGCCTATCAATCTGATTCTCGTCAGTTTCAAGATACTCAAAGAGGTCGTGGCGTCCCACATGGGCACGCTTTTAAAATTAAAGACGACTCTTCCCGGCACACGGGTCGTCGTCATGGGGGAACGGTACGCCGAAGAAGAGATATTCCGGATGGTGGAAGAAGGAATTAAGGGCTTCTTCGTCAAGGGCGATATCTCATCGGATTTTATTATCAAGTGCATACGGGTCGTTGCCGCGGGCCAGATATGGATGGACTCGAATCTTGTCAGCCGCGTCTTTGAGGAGTTCTCCCGCTATTACAGCGAGGCTGAGGGAAAACTCAGGGCACCGTCACCCGAAGAAACGGACCGGCTTGCCCTCCTCACCAAGAGAGAGATGGAACTCCTGGAACTGGTTTCCATGAGCCTCAAGAACGACGAGATAGCGGACCGCCTCTTCATCAGCACCAAGACGGTCAAGACCCACATACGGAATATATTCGAGAAGCTGGGGTCCCGTAACAGGGTTGATGCCACGCTCCTCTACATCGGCGCGTCAAAGCG
>CAZAST010000060.1:0-11203 GCA_964487805.1 uncultured Syntrophaceae bacterium | reverse complement strand
ACGTGACGCGGTGACAGATTTCCCCGTCCCACTTCCACGATAACCCCAATCATCCGACGGACCATCTTCCACAGAAAGTGGGAAGCGACGACCCTGAAAACGATAAGGGTATCCGTTTCCAGAAGCTCCGCCCTGTCTATCCGAACCAGCGTCGAGGTCTCCTTGCCGCTCCGTTTGTCGGCAAAGGAGGCAAAATCATGAAAGCCCTGAAAAACCTGTGCCGCTTCTGCCATTGCCTCGCAGTCGAGGCGATCCCTGATCCACCACACGTAGCGCTTTCCAAAGGCTGTCCGTCGTTTCGAAATCAGGTAGACATAGCTTCTGGACCGTGCATGATGGCGGGCATGAAACCGGGACGAGACCCGTTCAATCCCCATGATGTTGATTCCGGCGGGGAGGATATCGTTCATCCCTTCCATGATGCTGCGGGGCTCCATCTTCTTCTTTGTTTCAAGATGAGCCACCTGAGCCAGGGCGTGGACACCTGCGTCGGTCCGTCCCGCCCCCTGGATATCCACGGCGTCGCCGGTAACACCAATTGCAGCCTGTATGAGGGTTTCCTGAATACTTCGGGCATTTTTTTGAGATTGCCACCCGCGGTACCCGGTTCCGTCGTACTCCAGAGTGATTTTGTATTTATACATGCGCTCTCCTTATGGTTTCGTCTCCTGTTGCCAGTATCCACCGATTGTCGGGGAAATATCAAATATTTTATTTTCGATTTTCATGGCTTAAGATTTGACAAACCACAAAAAATTCCTTAGAAAATTCTTGCTATAATATTTTTCATCTCATAGAATCGGGCGCCGACGTGATGAAAGGGTTGCCTTTCATCACGATATGCAGGTATAGACATGGCCGTTACCGTTATGGACTCAACATTCTCACGCATGTGCCCCCGTAAAGTCCTCGCCCTCCGGGCAAGGAAAGGCCGTTGACGGTCGGAATGGATATTATTTGATCTGATTATCGAACTGGGCTGCCATGAAGAAAATCAAGATATTAATTGCCGAAGACAATGATCTCAGCAGAGAGAATCTGGCGGAACTCCTTTCCGAAAGCGGTTATGAGGTAAAAGCGGTCAAGGACGGGGAAGAGGCCATGGATGCCTTTCCCTGCGACAAATACGATCTGGTCATCACCGACATGAAGATGCCGCGTGTTGATGGCCTGAGCCTGCTTAAATTCATAAAAGAGATCAATCCCGAACATATCGTTATCGTCATCACCGGTCATGCCACTGTGGACAGCGCCGTCGATGCCATGAGAATGGGGGCTTTTGATTATATCACCAAGCCCCTCAAGAGGGATCTCGTCGATCTGACGGTAAAACGGGCCCTCTCCCACGCCAAGCTGCGAGATGAAAATATCGCGCTCAAGAGCCATCTGGAAAAGAAATACAACTTCGGCAAGATCGTATCTTACAGCGACGGCATGAAGAAAGTTGTTGAAAAGATCAAGAAGGTGGCGTCTTCGGACAGTACCGTCGCCATCTACGGAGAAAGCGGAACCGGCAAGGAACTGGTCGCCCAGGCCCTCCATTTCAACAGTGACAGAAAAAACGGTCCTCTTGTTACGGTCAACTGCGGGGCGATTCCCGAGGAACTTCTTGAAAGCGAACTGTTCGGGCATGAAAAGGGCGCCTTTACCGGCGCCATACGAAGCAGAACGGGACGTTTTGAGCTGGCTCACGGGGGAACGATCTTCCTTGATGAAATCGGCGACATGAGTCCCACATTACAGGTAAAGGTACTCCGGGTACTACAGGAGAAACAGTTCGAACGGATCGGCGGCATGAGAACCATTGATGTGGACGTACGTATTATTACCGCCACGAACAAGGATCTTGAGAATGCCGTGGCGGAAAAAAAGTTCCGAGAAGATCTTTTCTATCGCATTAATGTCATTCCCATCCACCTCCCCCCACTCAGGGAGCGAAAGGTGGATATCCCGGTCCTGACAAACCATTTTCTGAGAACATTCAACAAGTTAAAAAAGAAGAACGTGGAAAAGCTGATGCCTGAAGCCATGGATTGTCTCATGAGATATCAATGGCCGGGCAATGTACGGGAACTCCAGAATCTGGCCGAGATGCTCGTGGTGATGAAAGAGTACGGCTCCATAGAGATGGAGGATCTTCCCCGTAAGATGCGGCTCAATGCTGAAGGGACGGGAAGGATTACAAACGATATTAGAATTCCCGAAAGCGGCTTGGATCTGAATGAGACAATATGCGAGTTTGAAAAAAATCTCCTCCGGAAAGCATTGGAGGAATCGGACGGTGTAAAGAACAGGGCCGCGAAGTTACTGAAACTGAACAGAACAACCCTCGTAGAAAAACTGAAGAGGTACCAGCTCGGATAGAGGCCTATCCCTCGTCTGGAATTCCCCTCACCTTCTCCACCATATCGATCAATCGATACGACTTACCGATAAAACCGGCGATGCCTGCTCTGGGCATTTCTTCCACCCTCTTGTTGACGGACTACTCGGTTTACCGATGCCAAGGATGACGAGACCGATTTGCCCTCCCTGCTTTTCGGAGAGCTCAATAGCCTTCTCCCCGTGTTCCTGCGTCACTGTCGCATGGCCCAAAATATCACACGATTTTTAGCATGAATTCCCACAGGCCTTTTGATTCATTGATAATTTTTATCACTTGGATTGTTTCGCATCGCTGATACACACATCCACAACAAAAGGCCCATGATCCGTTTCAAAGGGAATAATGAGGCTTGGCCCCCCAAGGACATGTTTGATCGAATGGCCCTTGCCTGAGATGACCGTTGGGATTGCGGCCGTGATCGTGAAACCGATCGCCTCGAGTTCCTTCCTCGATGCCCCGGAAACCATATTGGTGATCTCACCCACGGCATCCGTAATATCGCCGTTGACTTCCGTAAGTTTCTCACCCAGCATGTTCGACACAATCTGCAGAATGGCCTCCTCGGAAAAGCTCAGCGCCATTGATCCGGTTACCGATCCGGTCAAGCCGATGATCCCCGAGACATCGCCTGTGCCAAGACTGTCCCTCTTCAGATACGGTTTGCCCGGCCGCGGTTCGACAGAAGCCATCGTCCTGAGGACATTCATCGCCCCCGTCAAAAAAGGGTTTATAAATCTGACATCCATGGCTTCCTCCTAGGCCTTTTTTAAGATCTTTTCGATCTTGTCACTCAGCGTCTCAGCGGTAAAGGGTTTGACGATGTAGTCACTGACACCCGCCTTCACTGCCTGCACGACATTCTCCTGAAGGGCCTCGGCCGTAACCATCAGAAAGGATAAACCGGAAAGTTCGGCATCTGCCCTCACGGCCTTGAGGAACTCAAGACCATTCATATTGGGCATATTCCAGTCGGATATGACAAAATCCACCTTCATTGATTTCAGAACCTTCAGTGCTTCCGCGCCATCTTCAGCCTCGACGATATTGTTATACCCAGCCTGTTTCAAAAGATTTTTGATGACCTTCCTCATCGTGGCGAAATCATCCACCACCAGAATCTTCATATTCTTATCAAGACTCATGACCATGCTCCTCTTGTTTTTTTATTTCTCACATCTCGCTTAATTCGAACACACCTTCAGGATCCAGTATCAACCCCACGCTGCCGTCACCCATAATAGCGCCTCCGGATACACCCCGAACTCCTTTCAACCCTTCGCCGAGACTCTTGATAACAACCTCCTCTTCGCCAATGATTTCATCCACCAGGATGCACTTTGTCCCGTTTTCTCCTTCAATCACCACCGATACACCCTCCCAGGGATGTTTGTGTTCGGGTTTTATATGTAATACATCATACAGCCTCACCAACGGCATGAGATGTCCCATCACATTGATCGTTTCACCCTTCCCGGCTACGGTGTTGCATGATTTTTGCTCGGGACGCAACAACTGCCTGATTGCAACCGTCGGGATAATGTACTTCTCATCCCCCACGCGCACAATCATGCCGTTTATAATGGCCATGGTGAGAGGGAATCGGGTGATGAATGTGGTCCCATCCCCGGGTGCACTATCAATCTCTATCTTCCCACGCAACTGTTTTACCACATCCATCCCGACCCCCCTGCCGGAAACATCTGTTACCTTCTTGGCAGTCGAGAGCCCGGGGTGAAAGATCAGCCGGTAGATATCCTGATCCGACAGGGTGTGTGAACCGTCAACCACGCCATTCTCAACGGCCTTTTTCAGTATACCCTTTTTGTCGAGGCCTTTGCCGTCATCCGATATCTCAATGACGATGTTCCCGCCCCTGTGGTACGCCCGGAGCTGTATCGTGCCCCTCTCGGGCTTTCCCTGCTTGACCCGTTCTTCCGGAGATTCTATGCCGTGATCGACGGCGTTGCGTATCATATGGACGAGGGGATTATATATCTCATCCACCATGTTCCGGTCTATCTCCGTTTCCTCTCCTTCCATGACAACGCCGATCGATTTTCCCGTATTCTTGGACAGGTCCCGTACCAGACGGGCCATCCTCTGGAAGGTCTGCTTGATCGGGATCATTCTCAGGCTGGTGGATGTCTTCTGTATCTCAGATGTGATACTGGACAGTTGGACAATGCTCTTGGCCAGTTTGCTGTCCCCGTTCGACTGCACAATCTGGTTTTGTCTGATGATCGACTGCGCAATGACGAGCTCGCCGACCATGTCAATAAGGTCGTCCAGCTTCCTGATGTCAACCCTTACCGCTCCGGTATCCATCGCCTGACCCGCCTGCTTCCTCAGGGCCTGCGAGACTTGCCGGGTGGTAACTTTTCCCTCGGCGATCAGGGTCTCCCCGATCTTCTTCGGCGGAACCGCCTCTATTGCAATCTTCAGCCCTTCTTCCAGGGCCTCTTCCGTAACCGAGCCCTCTTCAACGAGGATCTCTCCCACCCTCTTTCTCTCTTGGCCGTCGTCCCTTTTCTCTTCGATACCCTTTATACGCTCCTTCAGTACCGACAGATCAACCTCCAGCGGTTGTTCCTGTTTTCCTTCAAGGCTGTCTCTCAATTGAATAATCATCGCCTTCAGGGCATCCGCCCCATCAAGGATGACATCGATTAATCCGGGGGTCACCTGAAGCTCATCATTCCGCGCCTTGTCCAGAATGGTCTCCAGGCTGTGCGCAAGCTCACGGATCTGTTCCAGGTTCAGGAAACTCGCCACCCCTTTCATCGAGTGGAAAGGGCGGAAGATGATATTGATGTATTCCTTGTTCTCGGGATCCTGTTCAAGATTCAGGATATTCACTTCGATTTCGTCAATATACTCGAGGCCCTCGACGATAAAATCCCGTATCAGAGATTCATCTCCGATCTGAACCGCCTGAGAAGGCTGAGGCTCCTCCGGAGATGCCTCCGCCACATCCGTCGCTGTCTGTTCTCCCGTAAGGGCGTTGATCACCTGGGTAAACGGTCCGATGTTTCCCTCATAGCTTCCCGTATTCTTGACGCTCTCACCGATCTCCTGCATCAGGGTGATCCCCTTCTCCAGGGCGTTGAAGCCAGCCTCCTTGTCCTCTATACTGTTGAGAACAATCTTTTCCAGGAGAGAGCTCAGACAACCGGCGACCTGTTCCAACTGAACCATCTTGCGGCCGTCTGCCTCCTTTATCAGCCCATCAAGGGTATTCATGAACTTTCCCGCAGTGGGCACATCGATCTCTTTGCCGTCGATGAACAAAAAATCGGAAGCGAGATTGTTAATCAAAACCATCAAAGAATCATGATCGCTCATACGTCACACCATCCTTATTATCTCTTCAACCATCTGATCCAATGCTACGACCACATCAACAGCCCCTAATTTTATGGCCTCCTTCGGCATGCCGAAAACTACACACGATTTCTCATCCTGGGCGGCCGTTCTCGCCCCCGCCTGTTTCATCTCCAGGAGACCCTCCGCTCCATCCGCCCCCATCCCGGTCAGGATAACACCGATCGAATTCGGCCCCGCATACTGGGCGGTCGATTTAAATAGTATATCAACCGCGGGGCGCTGATGGTGGACCATCGGACCGTCCTTGACCTCGACATAATACCTGGCCCCACTTCTCCTCAGGAGCATATGATAATTACCGGGTGCGATCAGTGCAGTCCCCGGAGTGACGGAATCGTTATTCCGGGCTTCGCGCACCGTAATCTGGCAGATGCCGTTCAGCCTCTCAGCAAAGGCCGTCGTAAACTTGGCGGGCATGTGCTGCACTACCACGATTCCCGGCGAATTCGGCGGCATCCTGGTCAGGATGGCCTTCAATGCCTCCGTCCCGCCCGTAGAAGCGCCGATGGCGATGACCTTGTTGGAGGTCTTTGCCAGTGCTTTAATCGGGACAGGCTGCGTGGATAAAGATCCTTCCTCGAGGTCTCTCTTGACGATCTTTACCTTTGATGCGGCGATGATCTTCTCCACCAGCTGGGGGATCATATCCCCGACGGTATAGGAGTCCCCGGGTTTCCCAATAACCTCTACAGCCCCGATATCCATCGCCTCCAGCGTTAACTTTCCTCCCTTGGGCGTCAGGGAGCTCACGATGATCACCGGCAGGGGATAATACTTCATCAGTTTCTTGAGGAAAGTTATCCCGTCCATTCGAGGCATTTCGATGTCCAAGGTTATGACATCCGGCTTCAGCGCGACGATCTTATCCCTGGCAATAAAAGGATCCGGGGCAGTTCCCACAATCTCGATATCAGGGACTTTTGAAAGTTCCTCGGAAAATATCTTCCGTACGATTGCGGAATCATCAACAATAAATACTCGTATCTTTCGCAAGAGTATGTTCTCCTATCAGGGAATACGATATTGGATAGATATCATCGGCAGTATCCGTTGCCGGTATCGTTTCAGAACCCCCACCTATTCCCTGCTATTCACATACGGATACCAGTCTTCCTGGCGGAGGTTTTCCGCCTTAAAGACGATAACTTCATTGCTGAAGGTGTTGTACACGAGCTTTCGGCCCACATCACCACCTACATCTTCAGACACAATCCTGATCTTAAATCTCCCCAGGACGCTTCTGGCGATCCTGATATTCTCTTTTGCCACTTTTCTGCATTCGGCCGATTGCGGCAGTGCAGCTCCGCCGAATATCTGTGCCCTGATATTTCTTATATCGGCCTTCTCCTTCAGAAACATTCGTACGAGATGGGTCACCGCTACATTTCCATAGCGGGTGGTCGCCTCTCGTTTGTCCTCAGTGCAGGGGTGCGAATAATGAGCCGCCCCACCGTACCGTCCCTTGCAGTCCCACAGCGAAACCATCACGCACGAACCTACAACGGTAGATATGATGGACGGTTCCCTGTTCAGGAATATATACCCCGGCTTCAGATAATACTCGTATAGCCGAACATCTTTTTCATTCATACATCCCTTGTTCCCGTCGCACGTCCAGCAACATAATATACTACGGCTTCACTTCCGAATCCTCAATAAACCTCAACAATTACTCCGGCCTTTCTGCCATCCGAATCAAAATCCAACCTGCAGGCATCTTCCGTCAAATCAAGATCCCCAACCGGTCCTCTGAACACCGGCGCTGACAGAGTGAAATCCCGCGTGCTGTCGAACCTGCCGAGAAAATATCCACAGACCATATTCGCGGCTTCTTTCGCGCAGTCCTCTATCCTCTGCGGATTGATCTTGTCCTCCTCCAGACCCAGCAAATTATGTACCATAGCCTTCGCCATATCCCGGGAGAGCAATACCCGAACATCTCCCTTCATGGAGCCATCGAACCGTATGGAGGACTCCATATCATACGTTCCCGCTTCACCATTGTCCGGGGATTCGAGAAAGAGAAAGAACATCTTCTCAAAGACCTCAGAAATCGAAAGTTTCATCATCTCCTCTATCTTCTTCATATTCTCCTTCATCACTCACCCCTATGACTTCATACAGAATTTTTCTGACCTCCTCAGGAAGAAACGGTTTTTTTATGAAACCCTTCACCCCGAGATCGAAGGCATCCCGCACATGCTGCTCACTGCTCTCCGTGCTTATGATGATAACGGGAATACTCCGGAGAAAATCGTCCTCCCTCAGTCGTCGCAGCAGTTCGAATCCGTTCATCTCAGGCATATTGATGTCTGACAGGATGACATCCACCCAATTCTGTGCCAGCGCCTTCAGGGCCTCCTTCCCGTCCCCCGCCTCGATGCACTTATCCATCTTGAAACCGGAGATTGCGATAATCTTCTTCACGACGGCACGCATCGAGCTTGAATCATCCACTATCAGTACGTTGAATGACATATCGACTCCTTACAATTCCCGCAAAGTCCCGTCCGCACGCTTAACAACGACTTTGCCGGTAGAAATTCCCAATTGAATGGTCCGATGAATATCCTTGCCAATGTCTTCTCCATCTATCAAAACATTATTCTTCCAAAATATCTTTCTCAGGGCGGTTATGTTCTTCTGGCCGATCCGAAAGCGATTCGCACTATCGAGTATGTTGGCGCCGCCGGCAACCTTGACAATCATCCTCTTCTTTTCCGCTCCTAAACGGTAACAGGCCTTGAAGAGAAACGGTATTCCGGTATCGGCAAACATCGCGGGTTTCTCCTTCGCCTTGTGCGGATCGAGCGACGAATCGGGAAGCATAAAGTGCAAGAGCCCTCCCACACGCGCCCACGGGTCATACACGGCAACGCCCAGACAGGAACCAAGAGCATAAGTAATCAGCACGTCGTTGATATCCGCGCTCACCTTCATATCTGAAATCCCGACCACAATCCGGTTCATACTGATATACCCACAGTTCACTTGCGATACACGCTCGGTTCAACATACTGGAATTGATGCTTTAAACCCGTCAGGCTTTCAGAATGTCCAACAAAGAAATATCCCCCCTCTCTCAAACAACCATAGAACTTGTCGATCACTCTCCCCTGTGTTTCTTTGTCAAAATAGATCATTACGTTTCTACAGAATATGATGTCAAAGAGACTGTTGACGGGCAATGTTTCCATAAGATTGAATCTCATGAATTGTATGCACCCCTGAATCTCCTTTTTTACCCGATAGTATCCGCTCCACCCGTTTTGTCCCATCTGAAAATACTTCCTCAGGAGTAGAGGAGGGATATTTTTAACCCTTTCCTTGCGGTACACTCCGCCTGCGGCAGTTTTCAGCGCCCTCGTCGAGATATCGGTACCCAGTATTTTCAGATCGACCTTCCTGCCGTCGGTAAGTTCCCTCAGCATGATAGCCAGCGAATAGGGCTCCTCCCCAGTTGAACATCCCGCGCTCCACACCCTCAGATACGGTACATGGTGCATGGTCTCCGATGCCGCCAGCATCGCAGGGGCAATCTCGCGAAGTTTGCGGAAATGACTTTCTTCCCGGAAGAAACTGGTCAGGTTGGTAGAGATGGAATCGATCATTACGATCAGCTCGTCGATCCCTCCTTCGTTCGTCACATACCGATAGTACTCCGCGAAGGATGTGAACTTCCCCTCTCTCAAGCGTTTCCCCAGCCGTGCCTTGACCAGTTCCTTCTTACCTTCATGAAGATTGATCCCACACTGCTCGTAGACAAGGCGACTGATCTTTTCGAAATCAATGTCCCGCAATTCGTAGGTTGTCATCCGCTAGAAATCCTTAAAATCATTTTCTCTCATGGGAATAAACTTCTTCATGCCTGATTCCCGGTGTTGTTCCAGAGGAGATGATTTTCTGACCCCTTTTTTGACCTTTGCCGAAATATCAAGGAGCTTTCCAACTCCCATGTTGCTCTTCTCGCCGGCCACTCTTTTTCTATCAGGCACCCTCGAGTCGGCATGTCTCATCCCATTTTCGTTCCCGCCGACAACCCGGATGAGCGCACCAACGATTCCCTGGAGCCCCTCAGCCTGAGAAGTCATCTCTTCCGAAGCGGACGCGCTCTCTTCAGCGTTTGCTGCGGCCTGCTGCGTCACCTTGTCCATTTCCGCCACTGCCTTGTTGATCTGTTCGATACCCTGTGATTGTTCTTGGGAGGCCGCTGCGATTTCGCTTACCAAATCACTCGTCTTTCCTACGATCTCCGCATTCTTTTCAAAAGTTGCATTGACATCCTCATTGAGTTGCTCACCTTCCTTGACGGAATTCACGGTATTCCCGATCAGGGCACTCGTATTCTTGGCCGCCTCGGCCGATCGCATGGCGAGCGCCCGCACCTCATCAGCCACGACGGCAAATCCCGCACCTGCGTCTCCCGCCCGGGCCGCCTCAACAGCGGCATTGAGGGCGAGAAGATTCGTCTGGAAAGCGATCTCATCGATCGTTTTGATAATCTTTGAGGTTTCTTCAGAATTCTTCCCGATATCGTTCACGGCCTTGGTCATCCGTGCCAATTTTTCACTGACCTCGGCTGCCATCTTCTTTGCCTCATGTGTCAGGATATCAGCCTGGTTGGCGTTTTCGGCATTCTGTTTCGTCATTGAGGCAAGCTCTTCGAGGGATGAAGACGTCTCCTCAAGAGATGATGCCTGCTCGCCTGACCCTTCGGCAAGCTCCCGGCTGGAGTGCGCTATCTGATCCGAGGTCTCAAAGACCTCTTTCGCAGTGATCTTCAGTGAATCGATCGCCCGCATGATCGGCTTTGTCAGGGAATCGGCAACAAAGAACACGAAGGGCATAACCAGGAGTATACAGACGATGCAGATGATTGCGAGTATCTTTATCACCTGCCACGTATTGCCCCATGCTACGGCCTTGGAGTAGATGGCCGCGATCGAACCGATCGCTGCCGTTCCGTCATGGAGTGTCAGGATACCTTGGTAATAACCGCCGCCCTCCAGACCGATTTCATTCATCGTAACCGCCTTTCCCCCCACCTGCGCGGCCGTATCTCTGATCTTTCCTCCCGAGATGATCGACTGGTACTCACCGATGGTACCGACACTCAGTCCATCGGAGGTAAAGATGTTTATCCCCATCCCCGCAAGGTTTGACATCTTGGTTACAAACTCATCGTCCAATTTCTGAATCACGACTACGAAACCGGCCAGTTTCTTTTCCAGTTGCTCGGTCTCTTTATCGTAGGTTGTCGCCATCACCGGGGCATAGGCGGTCATCGTAACGGATTCATCCATTTTCCTGAAGGTCACCTGCTCTTCCAAGGGGATGGCCTGACCAAATGAAAGTTCGAGTCCCAAGCCGTCAATGTTCGTCGATTCTTTCCAGAGATATTCATCTTTCTGAACTCCCCCCTCCATTGTTTCC